>CAYULH010000003.1:0-114714 GCA_964445645.1 uncultured Aureispira sp.
TGAGCTCGGCAGAGCCTCGGTTCATCGTTGAAAATACTCACCTTAGCGCGCTAAGTACTGATTCTTCGATACACTGTATCAAAGAAATCAGATCACTTCGTGAGTGTTTTTCGCCTTGATCTGAATAATTGCTAGTGCTTTTGTGCTACCAGCACAAGCCATCGCAGCTCGCTTTGCGAGTATTCCATTTTTTAACTTACAATTAATTTTGTACACCTACCTACTTAAAAAAACGTTAAAGCAAGCAACTGAACTTTTTTTACATGGAGATATGAAGTTATTTTCATAAATTTATAACTTAAGGGAGCTTTAAATTAGATAGTTTAACCTCCTTGAGGCCATACTTTTTTGTTATTTTGGGTCTATCACCTCATACACCGATTAATTTGAATACACTATGAAAAGATTAAGCATTACTTTACTGTTCTTGGTTGGCATACTAGGCAATTTACTCGCTCAAAAGCCTGTCAGTTATAAATGGACAGTAAAAGCTTTGACTGATGATACCTACGAAATCACCTTCAAGACAAAAATTCAGGAAGGTTGGTATACCTATTCTCAATACCTAGAAAACGATTTAGGGCCTATTCCTACCAGTGTTAATTTTGAGACCAAAAACCAAGAAAAAATAGGCAAAGCTACTGAAACCACTAGCAGTAGCAGCAATAAAGTTTCGGGACACGATGAGATGTTTGATATGAACATCACCAAGTACAAAAAAGACTTGACCATTGTACAAAAATTCAAAGTAACTGATCCTACCAAAGAAGTAGCAGGTTTCTTAGAATACATGACTTGTAATGATAGCCAGTGCCTTCCTCCTACGGCTGTAGAATTTAGCTTTGTACCTTCAAGCTATTTGCCCAAGCCCGACAGTCGACCTCCGCCTACAGAAGAGCACCCGACCAACGAGGAACCAAAAGATAATACCACAGGCCAAGTAGGACCAGAAAATTCTAATAACAATACCAATACAGCAGAAGTACCAACTACAGAAGTACCTGCTACTACTGATACGTCCCATGCAAGCACAACGGCCTCTACCACAGATAGCATTGCTGCTGTAGAGCCAACTCCTGCCCCCACTCCCAACAAAGCCGTAACAGGCACTACCAAGGATGGTATTTTTTCGCCTGTACGCCCTACCCTAGTAGCTACGGCTGCCAATCCTATTGGAAGCACTTGTAAGAGTGAGACAGGGGAAGTATTGCAAAATAACAATGTAGAAGTAGAAGGATTGCCTTGGTGGCAAATTTTTCTATTGGGTTTTGGTGGTGGTTTGATTGCCCTGCTAACGCCTTGTGTTTTTCCTATGATTCCTATGACGGTTTCTTTATTTTCTAAGAGCAGTGATGGGCAACCGTCCAAAGGCACAGGCATCAAAAATGCCCTCTTATTTGGCGCATCTATTATTGTTATTTATGTATCGCTAGGCTTGGCATTCACGATTGCCTTTGGGCCCGAAGCCATCAATTTATTCTCTACAAGCTGGGTAATGAACTTCTTGTTCTTTGTCCTCTTTACCGTTTTTGCTTTTTCCTTTTTTGGGTATTACGAAATTCAATTGCCCTCTTCTTGGGCCAACAAGGCCGATCAAGCTTCTACCAAAGGTGGTTTATTAGGCACCTTCTTTGGAGCGTTTTCTATTGCACTAGTTTCCTTCTCTTGTACTGGGCCTATTATTGGTTCTTTGATTATGCAGACGGCTAGTTCTGGGAGCTATGGTGCGCCTGCCGTGGGAATGCTAGGCTTTTCTGTGGCATTAGCCTTGCCTTTTATGTTGTTTGCCATCTTCCCAAGTTGGCTGCAATCTCTGCCCCGATCGGGCGGCTGGATGACCAGCATGAAAGTAATTTTAGGTTTCTTAGAATTGGCCTTGGGGCTCAAGTTTTTATCTACGGCTGATTTGGTAGAACATTGGGGTATTCTCCCTTATGAGGCATTCATTGGATTGTGGGCATTGACTTTCTTGGGAATGACCTTGTATCTCTTTGGCTTCATTCATTTTCCGCATGATAATAAAAACGCTAAAATTGGAACAGGCCGCAAGGCGTTGGGTGCAATTGCCGCTCTTGTAACGGTTTCCATATTAAGTGGTTTTACCATCAACCCACAAACCGATGCCTTTCGTACACCATTTTGGCTAAGTGGATTGGCTCCTTCAGCTTGCTACTCTTATATTAGACCTTGTGAACAAGCTCAAAGTGAGAAATATACCTTCAGTGATCATTGTCCTCCGGGGATTGACCAATGTTTTGACGATTATGACGAAGCCTTGCGTTATGCTAGAGATTTCAACAAGCCTATCCTAATTGATTTTACGGGTTATGGTTGTGTGAATTGTCGCAAAATGGAAGAAAATGTTTGGATTGATTCTACCATCAATAAAATGCTAAACGAAGATTATGTATTGGCTTCGCTTTATGTGGATGATCGCAAACCGCTTCCGCAAACCTTAAAAACCGAGGATGGCACCAAAATTCGTAATGTGGGCAATAAATGGGCAGCCTTTCAAAGAGTGAATTTTAACAAATTGGCACAACCTTATTATGTGCTCATTACTCCTGATGAAGAAGTCATCAATGTGCCACGAGCCTACACCCCTGACATTACAACTTATGAATCCTTTTTGCGCTGTGGTTTGGATGGTTTTCAGCAGAGTTTGCTCATCAAGAAATAGCCGCTTTGTTTAACCAATAAAACAACAGAATTTTGTTTTTTTGAAAGCGTGCATGCAAAAAGGCTCAACAGTACTTGTTGAGCTTTTTTGCTTAATATCAATGTCTGTTGTTGAAAAGCAAAACAGTAAAATAATTTTTTTCCTTTTATTTGTTGCTATAAATACTGTAACTTTGAACCAAGAGCTACAATACTATTTCTTCCTGTTAACTCTTTTGAAGTACACCCAGTAGCTACCAATTACAACTCATTTATCTTACAATTTCCAACTATGACTAAGTTTAGTGATTTCACCTATCAAAGACCTGATACTGAAACATTTAAAAAAGAATTTTCTCGATATTTAGAAGCGTTTAAAGCTGCTAAAGACAGTGCAGCACAACGAGAGGCCATTTTGGTGCTCAATCAATTACGCAGTGATTTTGACTCTATGTATTCTTTGGCTAGTGTTCGGCACTCTATCAATGCCAACAATACCTTTTATGAAGAAGAAAATGCTTTTTTTGATACCAATTATCCTACGCTAACTGAAAGTATCAATGACTATTTTCGGGCATTGCTCTCTGTAGAAAATAGAGAAGAATTGGAGGCTATTTTTGGAAAACAGCTTTTTGTCATTGCCGAGTTGCGTCTCAAAACCTTTGAACCAGCCATTGTAAGTTTATTACAAGAGGAAAATAAATTAGATTCTCAATATAGAAAGATCAAAGCGCAAGCTGTTATAGAATTTGAAGGCAAGGAGTATAACTTATCTTCCATTGGTGCCTTAGAATTATCCAAGGATCGTTCTGTTCGCCGTCTTGCCAGTGAGGCAAAATGGAAGTTTTATGCCGAAAAAGCACCTCAAATTGAAGAAATCTACCACGAGTTGGTGCAAATTCGCCACAAAATGGCAACAACTTTGGGCTACAAAAATTACATTGAGTTGGGTTATGCTCGTATGTTGCGTTCTGATTACAATGCAGATATGGTTGCTAATTTTCGCAAGCAAATAGAAGAACACATTGTCCCGATTACCTCGCAGCTCTTGGCACGTCAAAAAAAACGCCTTGGTCTAGAACAGCTCAAGTATTATGACGAAGGATTTAAATTTCCATCGGGCAATCCCAAACCAAAGGGAAGTCCAGAATGGATGGAAGACCAAGCTCGTCAGATGTACCAAGAACTCTCGCCAGAAACCGACCGTTTTTTCCGTTTTATGAGTGATAATGAGTTGATGGATTTGGTGGCCAAGGATGGCAAGCAAACAGGCGGTTACTGTACCTTCTTAAACAAATTTAAAGCACCCTTTATTTTCTCCAATTTTAATGGTACAGCCCACGATATTACAGTATTAACGCATGAGGCTGGACACGCCTTTCAGGCTTATTCTACCAGCCAAAACACGCAAGTTTATGACTATCTGTGGCCTACGTATGAAGCTTGTGAAATTCACTCTATGAGTATGGAGTTTTTCACTTGGCCTTGGATGAAGCTTTTCTTCAAGGAAGACACAGAGAAATTTAAATTTTCTCATTTGGCAGGTTCTATTTCCTTCTTGCCTTATGGGGTGGCTATTGATGAATTTCAGCATGTAGTGTATGAAAACCCTAGCATGACTCCTGAGGAGCGCAATCAAGCTTGGCGTACTATAGAGAAAAAATATCTTCCTCACAGAGATTATGATAATAATTCCTTTTTGGAAGCAGGTGGATTCTGGCAGCGTCAAAGTCATTTGTTTGGAATGCCCTTTTATTACATTGATTATGTTTTGGCGCAAATTTGTGCCTTTCAATTTTGGAAACGCAGCCTAGAGGATAAAGAAGAAGCTTGGAAGGATTACATCAAGCTCTGTGATATTGGAGGCTCTAAATCTTTCTTACAGTTGTTAGAAGTGGGCAATTTGCAATCGCCTTTTGAAGATGGCTGCTTGGCCGAGGTAGTCAAACCTATTCAAGAATATTTGGCACAAGTAGATGATTCTGTTTTCTAGCGTTCTATTGTTATTAGCTTTGTTCAATCTTAAACATTGTATTACTAAGAACTAACTGTTTCATTATCCATTCTTAGTACACCTACCTATACTTATTATGCAAAAGAATATTTTTATCCCTTTGTTACTAATCCTGTTATTTTCGTTCAATACTGCTCTAATACAAGCACAAAAAAAGCGCAAAAAGAATAAAACTAAAGAGGAAGTAGAACAAGTAGAACCCCAAACGCCAAAGGCTGCCCCCGAAAAAGGCGCACCCAAAGCCTACAAAGAGATTATTACCGACAAGGCCATTACCAAAGAAGGATTGATGACCACCCACAAAGTGGGTAGCAAGTATTACTTTGAGCTACCTATGGACTTGCTCGAAAAAGAAATTATGGTGGTGAGCCGTATTTCGGGGTATGTTAAGAATATGAGTTTTGGGGGGGCAGGTATGAAATCACGCCCGCAACAAGTTATTCGTTGGCAACAAGTAGACGATCAAATCTTGATGCGTTCTGTCTCTTATCACAGTGTTGCCAATGAGCAAGAGCCTATTTACAAATCGCTCAAAAACAACAACTTTGAGCCTGTTATTTACAGCTTTCCTGTAGCAGCTTATCGCACAGATAGCAGTGACCAAAAACAGGCCGTGGTTATTGAGGTCAATCCATTCTTTACGGCTGATATTGCTCTTATTGGAGCTTTATCCGATGCTCAACGCAAACGTTTTGCTATTTCGGGTGTAGCGCCCAAGCGCAGTCTGATTACGGGCATCAAGAATTTTCCATCCAATACTGAGGTTCGCCATATTCTCACCTATAAAGGTAGTAAATTGCCTGATAATGCGCTCTCACAGACCCTATCTGTAGAGATGAACCAGTCGTTTATTTTATTGCCCGAAACACTCATGCAACCACGGGTTTATGATGCACGAGTCGGGTATTTTAGCATTCAAAGAACCAATTATAGTTCTGCAAAACAGCGTGCAGATAAAGAGCGTTTTATTACGCGCTGGCGATTGGAGCCCAAGGATATGGAAGCGTTCAAACGGGGCGAATTGGTCGAACCCAAAAAGCAAATTGTGTATTATATTGATCCGGCTACCCCCGAAAAATGGCGGCCTTATCTCAAGCAAGGGGTCAATGATTGGCAAAAAGCATTTGAAGCCGCTGGTTTCAAGAATGCCATTATTGCCAAAGACCCTCCAAGTGCCGAGGAAGACCCCGATTGGAGTCCTGAAGATGTTCGTTACTCTGTTATTCGTTATATCACCACAGATATTGCCAATGCCCAAGGGCCACATGTACACGACCCCAGAACAGGAGAAATTTTGGAATCGGATATTTTGTGGTATCACAATGTGATGAATTTGTTGAGAAACTGGTATTTGATTCAAACGGCGGCCATCAATCCAGCTGCACAAACAACAGACTTTGATGATGCTGTTATGGGTGAATTGATTCGTTTTGTAGCAGCCCACGAGGTTGGGCACACCCTAGGATTGCCCCACAATATGGGTTCTAGTGTGGCTTATCCTGTTGATTCCTTGCGCTCGCCTACCTTTACGGCTACCCATGGCACCGCACCTTCCATCATGGATTATGCCCGTTTCAACTATGTGGCACAACCCGGTGATGGGGTCAAAAATCTAGGGGCCAAAATTGGTGAATATGATGTGTGGTCGATTATTTATGGCTATCGCCCTATTCCAGAGGCGACCACAACAGAGGGCGAACGCCTGACCCTCAATAAATGGATAAAAGAGCGGGCAGGTGATCCCGTTTATCGTTTTGGTGCTCAACAATGGCGCATTATAGACCCTTCTTCTCAAACAGAGGACTTGGGGGATGATGCGGTCAAGGCCAGCACACTGGGCATTGCCAATCTAAAACGTATTCTGCCCAAATTGCTAGAATGGTCTGCCGAGGACGGCAAGGATTATCAAGATTTGCGAGAGCTTTATGGACAGGTATTTAGCCAACTCAACCGCTATGTGGGGCACGTGGCTTCCAATGTAGGTGGGGTTTATCAGTATACCAAAACATCCGATCAAGAAGGAACAATTTTTCAACATGTTCCCAAAGAGCAGCAGCAAAAAGCGGTACAATTCCTCAATCAACAAATATTTGCCACTCCTGAATGGTTGATTAATCCTGCCATTTTGGATAGAATCGAATCGACTGGAATTGTAACCCGCCTAACCAAAATGCACGAACGAGCATTGACAATCGTTTTTGAGCCTGCCCGTCTACAACGCCTAATTGAAGCAGAAGCTACAGAAACGAATAGTGTCTACACGGTAATGAATTTGTTTGATGAATTGGAAGCAGGGATTTGGTCAGAATTGCGCTCTGGCCAAAAAATTACGGTTTATCGTAGAAACTTGCAACGCAGCTATATTGATAAACTAATTACCATGCTAGATAATAAGAAAGATGCTTCGGATATAAGAGCACTTTCTAGAAGTCGTCTCAAAGGTTTGGAACGTCAAATCAAACAAGCCTTGAGCAGCCAAACAGATAGTTTATCGGTGGTGCATTTGCGTGATATTTTGGATAGAATTGAAATGGTTTTTTATCCTGTTCGTCAATAGATAAAACATAAAAGCATAAAAAAATAGTAGCTCCCAATAGGGCTACTATTTTTTATTTCAACAAAATTGATTGCAGAAAACTACAAGTAAACTTTTACTGACGAGTAAAACTTCCTTGTACCGTAAATATTTCGATAGTAATCTTATCACACTCATTGCTTACTACAGGAAAAGTAGCATCTATAGCATTGGTAGTAGTGGGAGAAGCCGCTCTTACATACAAAGAGTCCTCACCAATTGTTCTATACGTCTTCACAGTTAGTTTGTCCCCATTAATCTCTCCTCCCAAAACGGCATCATCTGGGTCTGTTAATGTACCATCTGTCTTAAATTCAAAGGCCGTAGCTGTAGGTTCATAATCTGCTTTCCAAGTACCAACAATATTTTGTTGTAATGCTGGCGGCACACAGGGGTCCGTGGTGGTATCACAAGAAGTTGCAAATACTAAAAGACCGAAAAAGAGCGTACTAAGTAAAAATTTTGATAAATTCATTTTCATTCAAGTTAATAATTAATAAAATAGATCACTAAAATTTCCTTATCACAAACCATTCCATATCTAAGATAGGGCAGGATAGAATAAGTATGGTATTGCCTTTATAATTTTTTAGGGAAAACGACGAGCACGTTCTATCAAAAAATCGAGTCCACTTTCTTTTTCTAATACTTGACAAAACAACTTGCAAAAGAGTAATTTTTCCCAATACTCATAGTTTACATCATCAATAAAAGGATTGCCCGATGAAGGGAAACGCCACTCTAAGTCACTAACTGCTCTCTGTGCCTCAAAACTTGGGTGATAAGGGTTGCCCTCAAAACAACACAACTGCATGTAACGTTTCTTGGCAGCATGGCCTACCTTGACCACTACTTGCACGCCAAATATAGACGCATCCAATAAGATTTCTCCTTTCTTGAATAAGCTATATTTCCGATCGGGCCACTCTATCCGATACCACAACCAATGCCATAACCATTCATCAATAGATACAGTTCTCCGCTGAATTGTTGTTCTAAAAGATCGCTCCCAAGCACTAGGATCATTTTTTTCCAATTCCTCTTTCCAACTCATAATACACCTTATTTAATTTGATGTTTGGCAATAATACCCAGTAAACACCCCTCCTGTTCTACCAATAAGCTGGTAATTTTATGTTCTAATAACAATTGATCGGCTTCCCAGAGTAGTGCATCTGGCGATACTGTTTTGGGTTCTGTTGTCATTAAATCTTTAGCCTTTAAATCAAAAAAGGAAGCACTAGGATGCTTTTGTAGACTTCTACGCAAATCTCCATCGGTAATAACCCCTAAAATCTGTTGTTGCGCTCCTACAATCACCACCAAACCAAATCGACTTTTGGACATTTCCCAAATTACTGTTTTTACATCTGTGGCCATGCCAGCAATAGGCAATTCATGTTGCGTCATTTCCTTGCTGACGGTAGTTACCAACTTGCGCCCCAATGACCCTCCGGGATGCAATTGGGCAAAATTTTGCTCGTCAAATTGCTTATTGGTTAGTAAGACGGTAGCCAAGGCATCCCCCATTACCATAGCAGCCGTAGTCGAAGCCATTGGCACGGCTGCAATAGGCGAAGCTTCCTTGGATATTCCAACATGCAAAATAGCTTGTGCATTGCGGGCCAAGGTAGAATTGACTTGCCCAACCAAACAAATATGAGGAATCCCAAGTCTTTTGACATAAGGCAATACCTGCAAAATTTCATCGGTCTCTCCCGAATTGGAAATGCTCAAAAAACAATCTTGTTCACGCAGCATACCCAAATCGCCGTGAATGGCTTCGGAGGGGTGCAGAAAAAAACTAGGACTTCCTGTACTTGCCAAAGTAGCCGCTATTTTTTTACCCACCAATCCTGATTTACCTATTCCGCAAACAACAATATGCCCTTTGCATTGCAATAAGTACTCTACAGCCTTTTCAAAATCAGAAGTCAGTTGTTCACCAAGCTGTTGTAGGGCTTGTGCTTGTGTCTGGATGACTTGTTTAGCAATGTTTATACTATTGTTCATAATACAATAATACAACTTGATTGGTGGATTGACAACCACGGCCCAAGCATTTTTTGTTCTACATAGCAGTATCTCTACTTTTGATTTGGTATCTTTCTTTTGAAGAATTTTTATTTAAAGGTTTGTTCTTCCCCAATCTACTGGTTCTTTTTTAAGACCATTGATTCTACCAAGGTCTTTTGAGCAAGATGAATCCATGTTCCTCACCTTCATAATGATTGTAAATGAGCACTCTCTTGGCTCGTCGTGGTACAGGCGACCAGATGGCACGTCGTGGCATGGTTTGCCCACCTAATAAATTGGCTGCTAACCATACAGCAAAAGCGGAAGCTGTATGATATTCTCCTACCAAATTCTTAAAGGTATAAACTCCTGTATTCTCAAAGAGTTCTCTGTGAAAATGATCGTAATAATGGTTGTTCCTACTATCCCCATTATATCCTAAAAATAACACATCAATATCATGAGTAGTCATTCCATTCTTTGCCAAGAACAATTCGGTTCGCTCCACCACATCATCAAGATTCACAAAAGTAAATTGTTCTACATCAACAATACGCGCCTTGGCATCCGTACTATACTCGCGTTCTAACATAAAAAAAGCAGCACCCTCTCCCGCCACTGTTCCGGGTGTATTGGAACGAAGCAAATTTTCAGAATGGGTATCTTGTGCAGGTTTAAACATGCCTTTTTCTACCCCTCTCTCAAAATCAGTGGTAGACAGCTCATCTGTAGCCCCCAAAAGTAGGCGTTCGATTTCGGTTGTCTCAAATTGCACAAAAGCATCTAGCAAAGCACGCTCAAATGCCAATCCTCTACTGATATGCGTATTGTTATAACCATTTACATTGCCCAATGTAGCCAAGGCATTGGCTACAGCATTGGGGGCTGTATGTACCCAATCATCGGGTAGCAATGTATGTTCACCTTTCTCTTCTACTAAGAAATTAACGGCTTTATCTGTAGCTCCATTGGCCGAGCCTATAATAATACCTTCTACTCTTTTCTCTTCTTTATCAGCTTGTTGTAGCAATGTCATGCCTGTACCTATCCCCATTCGAACTGCTTTATTCATCTTGGATGGTAAATCCTCAGGAATAAGCTTTCGATAGGGTGGCTCTAAGGCTTCATACTGGTTGCCCAATAAATGTTCTACCTTGCCTAAGGTTAGTAGGCGCAAATCATAACTCAACTGAGGAGAAATACAGGAAGTGTTGACAATAAACATAATTTATACTTTTGAGAAAATGAGCGCAGAACAATTGCTATCACATTCTAGGGAATTGGATAACGTGTATTGGGGTGGTTGATCTGCTTGATAGGAAGAAAATGGATATGGAGTGGTACAACTCTTTGCAGCTATTCCAAAATTTAAACAGGGATATAATTCGCCATGATTGCTATCTAATGTATATCCAGTATATGTATGGGCAAAATGAGTAGCAATGAAGGATTGCTCCTGTCGTTCAGAAGTATAACAAGCCTTCTCCAATAGGAATGTAATTTCGTATTGGGAAGTTATACATTGAGCATTCTTAATACCTATGTTACTAGCTTGCAAGCTAACTCTATTGGAGGTCAGTTTTCTACCAATAGCCGAGATGTTATCCATCCCTATAATAGGAGCTTTTGTCATCTATAATCTAAAATTGGATCGTAAGTATTAAGTAGGTGAGAAAAAGTACTTGGTTTGCTGGTTCTTATTAGGTCAACTAGAGTCAATCGCACTTTTGCAACAATTGGATCATCAAATATTCAGCTTCATAAATAAACTACTGTGTACAAGGGGAAATTTATCATCAGATGTTTACGTCGTCAATACAAGAAAACTTATTTTTTCTTAAATTGAGGTATTCTGTAATAATACTTCGTGGATTTTTTACTTTTTTTACAAAAAAGATAAAAAAGCATCTTGTATCTAGTTGATTATCAGCCTTTTACAATTTTGATTTCCGTTCTATAATAATCTGATAATCAATCAGATACGATTTCCAACGAAGTAAGACTGGAAGCAATGTGAATTGGTTGATACTATCAAAGAAAAGGCCGATTCTATACAAAGCTAGTATCCCCCCTAAAGAACTTACCAAGTGCAAAAGGCTGTAATGCAAGAACTTTTTTAAACTACTTAAACTAATTGGGATCGTTTATATACGGGGAATTATAACTATAAAGGTACAATATTTTTTTTTGTTTACTAATCTAATACTATATGGATTTTTTAATTTTTCTTATATGTACCAAGTACCCTAAATGAGTTGGTATCGCATATAGATTGAATTATAGTACAATAGACCTTATCACTACTAAATTAGTAAAAAAAATTATCTTTTTGTCTCTTTACAACTTCCGCCATGCTCCTATTCAACAAAAATAACTCTTTATATCAGTTGGTCTTTTTTCAATTTTGCATAAGCAATTCCCAAACAAACAATAATAAAAGAAAGTAGTCCAATAACTACAGGTTGTAGAGCCGACCATGAACCTCCTTTGAGAAAGAGTACATAAAACCCTTGCAAGCACCAATTGAGAGGAGAAACAAAACTAATGGTTTGCAAAAATTCTGGCATAACAAAGCTAGGCACCCATATTCCTCCAATTGCTGCCAAAATCACAATAGAAATGGCACCAAAACCATGTGCTTGTTGCTGGGTACTAGCCATGGTTCCCACCACCATTGCATAACTAACGGCTGAAAAGCCACTCAAAATAGTAATCAAAATAAAGCCCAATATATTGGAAGGAAAGGTCAATGCGGGTAAGCCCAAAGAAGGAAAGGTAAACTTGGCCAATGAAAACACCAATAAGACCTGTGCTACAGCAGCAACCGTATACAAAAGCATCTTGGCACCAATAACCAAGGCAAAATTTGTAGGCATAGTCTTGAGGCGTACAAAACTACCATTGAGTCGCTCTTTTACAAGATTAGTACCTAAGGCCACTACCATAAAAAACATGGCAAAAATAGTCCAAGCGGGTACATTGTGCTGGGTAGAGTTGGGCAATTTATCTTGTTCCGAATTGGTAACTGCTTTGCGCTCAATAGGTACTCTATTGGCTGTCATTGCTTCTTTCAATTGTGCAGGGGCTTCTTTCAACTCCAACTCTGCACAAAGTTGATTAATGAGTAATTCGCCTTCCACAGTTTTGAGAAAAGCATCAATCATATTGATAATGGAGAAACAGTAGTTCTCTTGGAGTACAGGATCGTGATAAAATTCTAAAGCAGAAAGTTTTAGTTTTTCCTTTGGAGTAGCCGCAGCCTCTTCTAATCCCAACTCTACCATCATACTACTGCTTACTAAGCTTGCTTTTTGGACTAGTTTCTGGCTAAAATCAGCACTGATGGTCATTCCTGTCAGAAAATCAGCTTTTAGCATGGCTTGTTTCAGGTTGGTAATGGTATCATGCTGTTGCAAATCAAATAAGCCAGAATTTTGCATCAAATCTACCAATTTTTGTCCCTCTTTGCCTTGGTCTCTATTCACCACCACCATAGAAATCTTGTTCTCATTGACCAATCTAAAAGCAGAATCTTGTACTATAGTAATGACATAAACCAACAATATGGGCATTCCAAACATTACAAGTACTCCTGCCTTATCATACAGCAATAACTGAAATTCTTTTTTTACAGCAATCCAGAGTTTGAACATATACTATTATTTTAACACTTTGTGGATCTGTTCTAATATCAACCAATGTTTGTGAGCTTCCTAGAACTTTTTGACCAAACCCGTCAGTAGTGTATTTGGTAACTTTCACGATTGTCAAAAGGGGGTAATGGACGGCTCCCTGTTGCTTAATCACGGTAAGCCTCTCCTGTAAAATGCAGGAATAAATCTTTTAAGTCTTTAGCATTGTGATTTTGTAGGACAAATTCCATGGGGCCTTGCAAGATGATTTTACCTTGATCTATCAAGGCAATTCTGTTGCAAAATTCTTGAGCCTCAGATAAATGATGTGAGGTATAAATAATGGTTGTTCCCTGTTCATTCAACTGATTAAGAAACTTTAAAATAGCAACTTTACTTTGTACATCTACTCCAACAGTTGGCTCGTCTAAAAATAAAATACTGGGCTGATGAATAATACCAATGGCTAAGTTTACCCGACGTTTCATACCGCCCGAAAATGTCTCTACTCGATTGTTAGCAACATGCGCCAATCCCAAGACAGTTAAAATTTTGGGGATGCGATTTTCGAGGGTTGCCTTGCTTAGATTGTACAAAGCCCCAAAATAGAAGAGATTTTGCACAGGTGTTAGTTCTTGATACAAGGCATATTCTTGTGGTACAAAACCAATGGTTGATTGGACTTGCTTGTACGTTGCTTTTTCTGTTCCTTTGAGATAATGCACCGCTCCACTACTGGCCTTGATAATACCACACAAAATTGAAATTAAAGTCGTCTTTCCAGCTCCATTGGGGCCCAATATGCCATACTTATCCCCTCTATTAATGGTAAGATTAACAGCTTGCAAGCTATCTCGTTGAGCCTTGGGATACCGCTTACTTAAATTTTCTATTTGAATACAGCTATGCGCCATAAAATTTAAAATTTCATTTTGTAGAGTTGGTTCAACTTGCGTTTTGCCATACACAGAATTAAGGCATAAAAGTACATCTTTTTTGCTTTTATTATACCTCTATTCCCAACAATCCTATGTTTTGTGCTTACATACTTTAGTTACAGCACCATGAAGTTATTGGGAATCTCCAAATTTATTGCTTGATTCTTTCCATTTTTGAGTATTGGCTACTCATTGCAATTCTTGCTCAATCAGTTGTAACCATTTTAAATAAGGCACCTCCTGCACTTCATTAAGAGCCTGATTTTTTGTTCGCTCATACAGCGCTTGTGCTTCTGTTAAGGAACAATTACACCATAAATAAAATACATCCTTCGAAATTTTGTTTTTGGTGGTTTGTAATGAATAGCTAATCATAATGGCTGCTACTGCTAGTGACTTTTTGTAAGGCCCTGCCAAATCTGAAATTTCGTTCCAAAAAGCGGTATTGCCAATTCCCAAATAAACCACTCCAATACCAACCCCTCGCCAAAATGCCTGCAAAAACGGCTCCTCAACAATATTTGAGAACGTTTCTAAAAGCGTCAAATCTCCCTCACTCTTATACCAACAACTTCTTCCAACACCTTGCCAATACAAAAGCTTGGCTGTATCGGTTTGATCATTTAAATAATCTGTTATGGCACGTTTTCTAACATAATCATTATAATAACCATACCCTTCCCAAATATGATTACTCAACCAATTGGAATCCTCTGTTACATACGGACTAGGATCTAATCTCAATTGTGCCAATGCCATTCCTAAGCCCAAATAAACGGATACAGGGTAAGGATTGCGTTTATACGCTGCCAATGCTCGCCACTCCACAAGAGAATCTTGACTTCTAAGCCCTCTAATAGCCAGTTTCAGAGCTGCCCCTTCAAATGCTATAGAGGTATAATTGAGAAAATGTTTGGGCAGTTCTACTACCAAATCATCAACATTATACGGCTCATCTACCCAGCGTTGTACTTTCGTAAACACATATTGCAATTGGGCAATACCTAGAGATATTAATATACTATTGTTCATTATAGTATTATTTTCCACCACCAATATAATGTAGTAGAGTAATCTACAATAATTTGTATTTGATGATTTGGGTTAAAGGGATACTTGAGTAATAGGGGAAACAAACTATAAAATTCAGTTAATGAGGCTTGTATTTGTTCACATTAATAAAGATAAGTATTTTTTTTGAAAAAAGATGCCCATATTTATTAAGCTAATAAGAATCAGAATACTTGGCCCCCTCTACAAACAGGCTCCATCCAAATTCTCCCAATACAAAGAAGAACCTTGCCCTAAAAAGAGAAGGTTCGACAAAATGTTCTGTTTAACACACTACCTAATGTACAGTAAATCCAGTTTTGGATGCAAAACTACTTTAGTTCACTTACCTGCAATAATTTAGAACTACGAGCATAATCCTTAATATAGGCACGTGTACTGCTCCCCATTTTTTTATACCCTGCTATCACAATCTTTTTATCTTCGATAGTGTTTTTGTTGTACTTAAGTATTTTGGGTGCATTTTCTTGTATAGTCAGACGAATAAAACGAAACTCTGGATTGTTGGGATAGAGCTGGATAGATTGCTCTAATAATTGACGACCTTCTTTGAAAAGACTCAACTTTTTAGTCACCCCCTGCATATAACTGGATTTTTTCATCTTTAATCCACCTTTATAAGCATTAGTTGTAGTGCTTTGCCTCATTTGTTCCAACTCTCGCAGAGCGTGGTCTATAGTTGTTACAGAATCACTTCCAAATGCTTTATAAAATGTACTACTGTTAGTAGTCCAGATAAAGCTACTGCCAATTACGAATAATAATAACAAGGATAATTTTGAAGCCATCACCAATAAATACAAATTAGTAGCCTTAGATCGAAAAGGAAAATTGTTATACAATGCCCCTCTTTATCAAATTTAGGCCAGTGAAATAATCTACCTGCTTGCCTTTGTCCAAAATTGTTCCTAATTGTACTTTTGCTTAGGAATTTTGTACGTAGGTTACACATTTTCTTTTTTGAAAAGACAGCACTGGGGATATATGGTAGGTCTGGCTGCAAAGATATACTTTTTATCTTTGTTGTAAGAATTTTGATGTTGAAGTTGTTGGTGCAGGTTGATTTGCAATAAGCTTGATTTAAAGAACAAGAAGGTACAAGAAGGTTTGAACAAAAAAAATTGCGCTTTGGAATAGTTTATCCATAAGCGCAATTTGTATAATTGGTGCAATGTTGTACTTATTTAGCGAACTTTGCGAGCTTTTTTGCTTTCTTCTTCTTTGGTTGCCATAGAAGTATCCCACAACTTGGTAACGTAGTATTTGATTTGAGCACGTTTTTCTTCTTTATCATCTAAGTAACCATAGTTTTGAGTAGTTTTTACTTGTAGACGATAGCCATCATTTCCTTTGGCCCAGCGAAAGGTAACTCTGTGGAATAACGGGCCTAATATTTTATTATAAGTAGAACGCACTTGGTTAATTTTGCCTACACCATAGTTAGAAACGGCAATAGCGTGTGTTAGGGCATACTTACCTCTCCCCTCTTTTCCACTAGCATGAGCAATGACTTCAAATGCTTGCACCCCTTCCAGACGATCAATAATTGTTTGCCATTCTCCGTCAGCATTCACACTCCCTGAAGCAAAGGTTCCTACACGGCCATTTGCCCCCACCATACCATTTACTTCTAATTCAAATCTAGGGCTGGTCGTTCCTATACCTATTTCACCAGTATCTTTTAAGAAAAGAATACTCTTAGGCTTTTGCTCCTCCAAAATATCTACACTCAATCCTTTGGCGTGGCGTGTACGATTTAGGGACAAACTAAAAGCTGGATCCGAATCACGTATACTCTCAAAGAAACTCATCAATCTGCGATTGGCTCCTTGAGGCGCCAACATAAATCCAAATTCTGGGCTTTGAGAAAAGCCATCATCTACCTTATTAACAGTAGAGTCTATAAAATCAGAGAAGTTCACTTCTGTAGGAACTGCACCTCTTGTAAATAGGTTTTTAAGTGTGCTTCTGGTTAGTAATGTCATAATTCAATTAATTACAATTCAGTAGTTTATGGCTTTCGCAATAATAGGTTAGACAAATGTGTTGGACAGCGTGTATTCAACAAATGACAGGCATCATCTTAGAAAAACAAATGCTCTCTCAATGTTAGAACTAAGAGAGCACTTATTTCTTTAAGTTTAAAGATAACTATTTTTGTTCTTAGTAGGATAACTCCACTAAAGATTTTCTGTCTATTAATCGGCCTCTTCGTCTGGATCAATATCGCGTTTACGACGTTTGTCCGTGAAGTAATCATCAATATCACGCTCTTTTTCCTCCGTCATTACAAAGTCACCATCAATAATCATAGAGCTGATAGATGCTTTGTCTGGTACTTGGAAGGTTTCTTCATCTAAGAAGTAGATTGGATTATTCTCAAATGGAATCAAGATAGACCAAGGTTTGGTAGCCTTAATAATTGGAGAATTAGTAGCATGTATAGCCGTGTCATCTACGTCAAATCCAACGCCATCTTCTGGGAATACCTGTACAGCCGAGAATTTCGTAATGAAATTAACATAAGAGCGTTTCTCGATGAAATTTAGAATAACGTCTTTGACCAATGTACCACCTAAAGCCAATTCGCGTTCTTGTCCCAACATCCAAGGACACATAAACTCTACAATATCTTGGTTGAGTTTCTTTAGATAAGTACCATTGTTCTTGCCTTTGGTAAAGCGAACACCTGCTGATATTTTTACACGCTCATAAATTGGGTTGCGTACTACAATATCAATAAATGGCGAAGATATTTGTTCTAAAAACTCTTTGATAGCTGTTAATACCGTGAAGTTTACCATTGGTAAATAATAACTTCTTGAGTTTTTATCAATTTTTGGCACTACGACCATCAATACGGTTCCCGCCTTTACAAATTCTTCGTTACCAACATGCGTAACACATTTGGCTTGGTGAATATTGGGAAAGTTTTCCAAAACCAATCGCTCATAATCCCAAGCAGATACCGCACGGTTTTTGTGGCGCAATCGCTCACTTGTTCTAGTATAGAACTCATGCTTGGATTCACCTGTGCGACCACCAAAAGAAGGAAATGGCTGGTGTACTCCACGCACTTCCTGAATAGAAGAAGCCAGACGCGTCATTGTATAAGGCGGTAAAGCTTCCTTGAGGTGTTCATCACTAGTTCCATTGTCTTGCCAAGTAACAGATACGGCTTGTGTAGCTACCTTGAGACAACGAGGCAACAAACTAGGCTCACCTTTTACGGTTACACGAAGCCAATGGTATTCTGGTTCAAGAATATTGTTACCCAAGCTAATATCACGTGGCATATCTAAATTGATAATTCCCGATTTATTAAATCCATCTGTGGTATCTGATAAAATTTTGTTTTGAGAAAAATCTTTCCAAATATCATTTGATAAGTAACTCCATACCACTTCGGGCTTTTGTTGCTTGGCAGCATCATCCGAAAACAGGTTAATATTTTCTTTGAGCTCAAAATAGATGGACAAAATATTAGTAGGTTTCAAGTCGCTTACCCCTAAGTACAAATAGGCATTGTCATCATAATTGGGCAATAACGAACGATTGGAAGAACGCCCTTCCTCGAAGGTGCGAATAATACCAAAAGGATGCAAGTGGTACAACTCTTCTTTGGTGTTCTTACCTTTGGTAAGCGCACCAATAGACAAGACATTAATCTCTGTTGTAGCAGAATAATCCAAGCTAATGGTCTTAATCATTGGAGTCCAAGGTTGAGGAGGTAATGTCTTCTCTGGGCCTTTACGCTTTGGATCACTGTTATAACGTACCTTTTTGGCATAAATATCGGCATATTTTTCATGCCCAAATGCTACTTTAGGGCCTACTAATTCAAATCTGAAATAACCTGTTCGTACTTCTTGAGAATAAGTATCTTGGAATTCAAAATTTTCGTCAGGCTTGATATTTAGTGCCTCTACATCAATCTCCTCTATGGTAGTCATACGACTAATGTTCAAAGGACTGTCTTTATCTGCATCAAAAACCTTGTAAATCAACGGATTGTCATCTTCTACCAAAGGGTGAAAATTCCCGTCTGATAAAGCAGAAAGTCTCATTTCGTATTGGTCGTTCTTAATTCCTAGACCATAATCTCTATAATAACCACGTAACCCTTTAGGATCATCTGGCAAGTCGTGCCACTCTATATTAAACTGAAGATTAGTAACTTCTTTTCTAAACACCTCTTCTTTTCCAATCATTAGGTAAGAACCAACCTTAGGTGTTGCACCAAAAGCCTGAAACGGCACATTAGGAACCAATGCACCATTGTTATTACACAATGACAAGCCACGAATTCCTTTTACATCAATATCTATGGTTACGCTTTGTACTTCTAGCTCTTTGAGGAACGAATAAGAAAAGAACGACCCTTCATGACGTTGTGTTAATTTTACAATTGGGGATTTAGCGGCATAGCCCTCTCCATGTATCTCTGGCGTGTAATTGATAACGGCTGGTGAATTAGCAGAGAGTGTACTAACAATAGAAATTTCAGGATTGCCCCACTCTGTAGGTGGTAATATCTCGGCAGTATGTGCCTCTGTCCATCCAGCAGGAGTGGTATAGTGAATTTCTAGACTGTTCTTAAAAATCTTAGAAAAGGCATCTTCTCTAGAAATATTCTGATTAACACTAATATCCTTGATTAATAAATTTAAAGTATACATAGTGCTGGGTACAAAGCTAAAAGTCATATTCACGACTCTGTGCCCTTCGTCCATTGCCAAAATAGGTGCTGCGATAGCCCAACCTACCTGTGCAAAACTCATTTGTTGTTCATCTTTGGGCAGCTCCAAAATCTCATGCCCAAAAGTAGGCCAGTTCTCTTCTCCATTTACAAACTCGGCACCACTACCATCTCTTGAATTGGCTACTTCTGCTCCATATAAATTGGTAATAACACGATAGGAACTTCCAATGCCAATTTTGGGATTTTTACTGATAAAAAGCGTATGGATTTTCTCAATCTTTGCTTGATTAAGTTCTATATCATTGTCTGTAGCATAAAAATGCTCTACTCCATTTTCATCACGCCCTGCATTTATTAAAGTACCTTTCTTCAATAAATGTGTATCAATGTGACGCGCTACTGTAAAATAAATATTAGCCTGATCGGCTGCCAGACCTTTTTGTCTTTGCTTGAGAATATTGTAATAATAGAAATCTAAGTGCTTCTCTGTAATCTGATTAACTTGTGTTTGCAAATACTTAAACATCTTAGTAAATGCAATATACATGCCCACATCTGGGCGGTGGTTGGACTTTTGTGTGAGTGACTGCAACAAGTATTTAGGCGAAACTTGCAAAATGTAGGCGGTCACACTATAGAATGTACGGAACTGTATGCGAACCTTCTTGGTGTAATCCTTAATTTTATCTGTATAACCAATATGCTCTAAATTGATATTCCTAGCACCAATTTGCTCATGCTTCTTAAACCAGTTGTTATGAAAGTGCTTTTTGATTTGTCCTGCACTAAACATTCCCGTTTGGTTAAACCCTAAATCCTCCTGATAGATGATTAGTTTTTGCAGATTTTCCGCCAATTGTTGTTTGATAGCATTCTCTAGCTCGTTTTCCAACTCCGAAGAATTCATCATATTCAAACGATCCATATTGAGCGTATGTACATACCAATCATTGATTTGTTTGGCCATGTCCATTACTTGCTGCATCAAGTGCTCTAAAGCTTCCAGTTTTTCTTCTGCACGAGGTGCATTTTCTAAAAAATGAATCCACTTGTTGTGGTATTGCTCTATTGCGCTCATATCTGTGGAAACAATAGTAGCTAAAAACACAGTCTCATCACTTTGAAAGAACCGGCTCCAATCCCCAGCTCGACTATTGCTTAAATCGTAATACTGAATTAATTCCGAGAATTTGGCAGAAAAGGCTAACAAATCACTCATGGAGCGTTCATCTACCTTGATGGATTCAGGCAATAGTGCTTTGGATAAACGTTCGTCTTGTGCCGTTCCATTCCAATGCAATACAGAATTGTTATTTTGTTCACTCATAAGAGGTTGATGTTAAAGAGGGATTTTCCTTAAGGAAAAAAAGGTCTATTATAGAGAAGATTTAATGCGGTCGTGACAGCTAGAACAGCTTTCGTAATTTGTTTGTTTTTTTGAACAAATTACACATCAGTACCCTCTGTCAAGTAGAATGGATAAACCATGTTCTTGCGAGAGTTGGTTCCTTTGATTTTATAAACAATCCTAATATTTAGCCTACCTTCTAAATATTCACTGTCGTCAATATCAATACGATCGACATCTATTCTAGGTTCAAAATACAAGATAGCTGTTGATATTTTATCTTTGATAAGGGTCTTGGTTGTATTACCCATATTTGCAAACACCATACTGTGCAAGTCACAGCCGTATCTAGGATTCATGACACGCTCGCCCGGAGTAGTAGTGAGCAGAATAAAAATAGATTCCGCAATATCACGATCATCATGAGATAATTCCAAGCCTTCTGTACTCTCTAAAAAACGAGGTGGAAAGCTCCAACCTGATCCTAAAAATGATTTGTTTTCTGCCATAGCTCTACAGTATAAAATAAGTTAAAAAGGGTGATAATGAGTTTATGTATAGTTTAGGCTTCAACGCCTTTGATGTTTTTATTGGGGAACGCTTTGTAATACTGTTGGGTACGTTTCTCTCCGATAAGTGCCAGCATTTGCTCTTCTTCTGTCTCTTGTTCCAATCGTGTTATTGCCACTTCATCGTAATCCTCTAAGTATTTATCTTCTAACATGTGAATAGAGGGAAAGATCATTTTGGTTCCTCCTTTCAATTTCCAATCAATCATGTTGTTGTACTCTGCTACTGCCGAACAAATTTTACTATCATAACGCCCATAAATATTATTGCAATAAGTCGTCATTTTATCCCCTTCATTAATATCATAATAGTGCGTCAAGTCAGGCGATTTACCCAATGGGCGTTCTTCGGGTGACATTTGAGAAACCAAATCCAAGGTAATTTTTGCTTTTACAGGCTCACCTGTTAATGAAAAAAGCATGATTTCTACATCACAATTCTTTAGCATTGCCTTGTATACTGCTGGGTTATTTACCCCATCCATAGTATTACTATTGGGAAATACTTGCCCCCAAACCAACTTCAAATATGGAGGCCCGTGAATTTCCTCGTTATAACCATATACAGTATTCTGTAGATTGGTCAAATGCAAACGAATACTTGGTACAGCCATAGGTGGTGTTCCAATCATAAATTCTTGTTCCATACCACTTTCTATAGGCAAAATCCCTGTAGCATCGGCCCAAAACTCAAATTTCATCTCCATTTTGTTGTAGGCTGTAAACCCTTCTACAGGGCCTGCTCCACCTGGAGCACCTAATGAAGCTTCTGGCTCCCCTTTTTTCTCCCCTACTCCTTCATAACCAAAACTATATTTTAACTTTTCAGGATTTACCTGCACCTTGAAAGTGGACATGGCAGCATCCGTGCAATCTCTCAATTTGTGAGAGGTGATGATTAAGCGTTCGATAGTAGAATCGCTACCTGATAATAATTGCATAATAAAATTGGTTTAAACTGCACAAAACAAAAGTTCTCCAATAAAATTAAAAAAACCCTTTGGTAATTCCAAAAGGTTTTGCTTTATAATTTCATTCAATTTATATCTATAGTGGGGAATAGGGCAATTGAAATTTGCTGGTGGCTACTTGTGTACCTTCTCTAACAGAGCCATAATAAAATTTTGAGCGACCTGTTTCCGTATCCCATGCAATTATATACCAAAAGGCTCTATTATCATTTGACATTACTGAAGCAATACTCATCTGGTACTTACCAGTAGCATACATAGTTTGGGGGGCATCTGCTTGTGCAGGGGTAGTTGAAGATAAAATAGCAGCAGTACCAAACAGCACTACACCCAAGATTAGAGCAATACCTTTGCATTTTTCAAAAAAAGAGGTGTTATTCATGATTGTTGTTTTTAGATTCCTAGATGGTTGTTTAAGACTGCAAGTAATAAACGCTATCTGGATATATTTTAAAATTATTGCTTTAGCATCTTCTTTTCAAATCCAATACCAAGATACAGAAACCTTTAAGCATTTAGGTTTTTTAGTATTCTTTTTTGTGTTCTCCAAAAGTCATCAATACTCCTAAAACCCTTCATCCGTACCATAAATATCGGTATCCGTAGCATCATCAGCACCATCATCAGTATTATTCTTAAACTGGTCGTAACGAATACATTGCATTTCTACATCAATGATTTCGGGCACAAAAAAGCGAGATTCGGCACTATAAACACCATCCTCTACTAGGGTAGAATCACCCTCCAAATTACGCAAAAGATTGGCAAAAATAGGTCTTGCCATTTTTCCGCCTTGCCCATACGTCAAGCTTCTAAAACGTATAAAACGATCATCACAACCTACCCATGTTCCCACTACCAAATCGGGTGTTATGCCCATAAACCAACCATCTGCCTGAAAGTTGGTGGTACCGGTCTTGCCGCCATATTGCGATTTTACACCACGAAACTTACCCCGTTGAATGCGCTGCAACATTTCGCTCATCACATAAGCTCCTTGCTCTGATAAAATGGCTACAGAACGCTGGTTGCTCCCTGCTGTATAAATCAAATTTCCATTTTTATCCTCTATCCGTTCTATAAAAACAGGCTCTGTATATACCCCCGAATTGGCAAAAATAGTATACCCTCCTGTCATCTCAAAAGGCGACAAGTTAGGCGTTCCCAAGCAAATAGCGGCCGAAGACGGTACACGCCCATTGCTGGTATCAATGCCCACATCTGCCAAGAAATTGCGAAATGGCTCAGGCCCTTTCAATTCCTTCATCAAGAAAGCCGAAACAGAATTGAGGGAACGATTGAGGGCTTCGGTCAAGGTAATTTCATCCCCACTGTACCCCCCTGCATTTTTGGGTGTCCAATCTTTAATCAAATTAAATTTTCCTTCTCCCTTAGAAATAGTGGTTGGCTGATCCCACACGGTATAACAAGGCGACAAATTGCGTACATCTACCGTAAGGGCATACAAAAAAGGCTTGATAGTAGAACCCACTTGACGGGCTGCTTTTTCTCGATTGACATGATCGTACTTAAAATACTTGTGATTGATGCCCCCCACCCAAGCACGAACGGCTCCAGTTTCTGGGTCTACTGCCAGCATTCCTGTTTGCAAGTGCATTCTATGATAACGAATAGAATCAAAAGGACTCATTAAGGTGTCTTTTTCGCCTTTGGCATTGTAGGCAAAAACCGTTGTTTGAACAGGTGTTTTCATGTAATCCATGATTGCTTTGTGCTCTTGCTCCAAGGAATCAATAGCCGGACTACTTAAAATTTTCTTGTATAACTGGGCTTGTTCAGACGTAATAAAATGGGTTTCTTCCCATTTTTGGAGAAGCATTGTACCATTTACATAAGGCTGATAGCGATTTTTGCGTTTGGGTGTTTTTTGATAATCTACAATCTTAAACAAGCGATCAATGTCAATATCCCTCAGTTTGTATTTAATAGCAGTAGGCAAATAGTGCTTGCGAACAGCTTGGTAACGTTCAGTTTTCCATACTTGCTTGAGCAAACTCAATCGACGCGCTTCTATTTCTGCATCTGTTGTTTTGTAGGCTTTTCTAGTCCAAGGATTTTTTATTTTAGAATTTACAGCTGGATTGGGATCATTCCAATCTGACCAAGTATTGAACAGTTTTTTTTGGTGTTCTTTCAAGTGTTCATAAGCGGCTCGCTCGGCATGGCGTTGCACTCTCGAATCAATAGTGGTGTAAATCCTAAGCCCATCTCTATAAATATCATAAGGCTCTCCATTAGGTTTTCTGTATTGCGGATCATCCTCTGCCAATTGCACCAACAATCCTTTGAGGTGTTCTCTCAAGTGCATTCTAAAATAAGTAGCAATACCATCATTATGGTCTTTGACACGAAAACGGCTCATATCAACGGGTTCTTGGCGTAGCTTATGGTACTCTTCTTCTGTCAAAAAACCTTTGATTTGCAGGTTCTTAAGCACTTGCTCTCGGCCTTGCATAGCTCGTTTTTCATTTTTTCGGGGATTGTACAACGAAGGATTCTTGAGCATACGTACCAGCATAGCTGCCTCCTGTACATTCAACTCATGGGGTTGCTTGTTAAAATAGATCTCGGCTGCCGATTTAATTCCATTGGCCCCATACAAAAAGTCAAACTCATTAAAATACAAAGCAATAATCTCCTCCTTGGTATAAGAACGCTCCAAACGCACTGCCGTCAACCATTCTTTTAATTTGGTAGAAACCAACAACCAATAACGAGTCAATTTGCCTTTGTCTTTGGTATTGGGTCGGCCTACCAATAACTTGGCGAGTTGCTGCGAAATGGTACTTCCCCCTCCTGCATTTTTGTTCTGAAGGATTACTGTTTTCACCAATACCCTTCCGAGTGCCTTGGCATCAATACCAGAATGCTCCAAATAACGCTCATCCTCTGTAGCAATGAGGGCATTCACCAAATGACTAGACAAGCTATCATAAATGACAGGTGTTCTATTTTCGATATAATACTTGCCCAATACTTCTCCATCCGAAGCGTAAATACTGGATGCAATACGACTTCTAGGGTTTTCCAATTCCTCAAAAGAGGGCAAATCAAATGACAACATATAAAAAATCCCGATTGCTACTACAAAGCCTGCCGCATACAAACGCCACATCCAGCGCACGGCCGTTTTGTAACGCTCTAGGCGCATCTCTGTGCTATAATCTGGAACAGAAGCAGCATTATCATCCGTGGATTCATTGTACTTATTCTCCATTCTATCTTTATATTTTACCTTTGGAAAAAGGGGTGTTTTTTTGCTTAGATTATTAATAAACGAATTCAGAACACAAAGATACAAAAAGAATTGGCACCCTTATCTACTAAGAGTGCCAATGCTTATTAAGTGGTGGTTTGTAGCATCTAATTGTAATGCTTTCTAAAAAATGCGTTGTATAAACTAAACTTTTGTCTGGTCATGGCAATGGCATAATTTTCTTTGGAAATAGCATAAACGGTATAGCCCTGTACCCCTTTCAAGAACTCCTTGCTTGTGGTTACATCCAATACATAAGCCATTGCTTCCTCTGCATTGTTGAAAGCCCCTCGAATCGTCAAGCTGGGCACTTTACCATCTACCAAAATAGAAGAAGTGCTCAAACGTTTATTGAGGTAAAACTTGTTGTTAAATTCTGTAATAGGAACTCGGTATTGGTTGGTTCTCGTTTTGATGTCATCAAACACAATCAACACCAAGTGCTTGCTATTGGGGGTTACTCGGTACAATTCGCCCTCTTCATCTGGAGCTGTATTTATAATGTTTGAATTGCGCCCAGCACGACCAGAATTTTTATCGCCCTTGAGCAAAGCAATCATCTTACGGGCTTGTTTTTCTTCGTCTGTATCGGGATAACTGGTTACAATAGTTCTCAAGGCTTTGATGTAGTCCTGCTCTCCCTTTACCCCACCAATACACATGGCCTCTAGGATGGCAAAACGTGCTTTCATTTCATAATCCTGCCCAAACTTGGCGGATACAGCACGTACACGATCTAGTGCTTGTTGTGCTTGTCCTTTACGCATCATCTGATAGGTTTCGTCATAATAAGCATTAATTTGCTCATACTTTTCTCGTTCTGCATTGGCAAAATTAGGATCGCTCAATACCTTGGCAATATTGGATTCTGGATAATTGTTCAGAATTTGTGTTTTGTAATAATTGGCTTTGCTGCTGTTGTTTTGTTCTGCATAAATATTATAAGCCAAAAACAATGCTTCTACGGTATAAGGGCTTTTGGGATGCTCTTGCACCAATTCATTCACCAATTCCAAGGCTTTGTCCGAACGGTTTAAATCCTCACGATAGTGTTGTGCTGCAAAAAAGAGTGCTTCGCCCAATTTTCCATTGAGTGCCTCCCGTTCTTGGTCGCTGTTGGGCACGCCTTTGCGCTTGAGATAGGCATCTATTTCTGCTTGTGTCTTGGGTGCTGCAGCTACAATTTCATCTTCGTCTATAGTTTGTTCTTCTTCCTTATTAGAACGTCTCCAATCGTCTACCCATGAACGATTATCCCAACGTTTGGCAAAATCTCTTTCGCCCTTCTTCTTTAAGTTGGGGTTGTACAGGGCAAATTTAGAACGTTGTATGGCCACATCCATAACTTTGACCTGCCCTGGTGCTCCAGCAGGCTGGCGGTTAGGTCTATTGCGTGGATTGTACTCATCAGCCGCCCCCATAGGCCGCTGGTTCATGCCGCCCTTGCTATTCATACCAACCGTAGTATTATCTTGCATTAACTCTTCTGCTTCCAAACCAGCCACAGCCCAACGTTCTTGTTTGGCTCTAGGCCAACTGCTTACCACCAACATACTATCACTGTCCATTTTTTGCTTTAGTCGTTTGGCCAAGCCTTCTAGTTGACGCTTGCGACGATCCGTAGAGGTGTAGCGTTCATCTGATTTGGCCATGGCCTGCATGGTAGTATCATAATAGGAATAAGAGGGTACAAATTCGTCGCGCTCATAAAACAATTCGGCCAACATTAAGGCACTTTCTGTACGTTGTGCAGGATTGGTGCTGGTATACAAGGACTGTTGCAAGGCTGCAATACCCAAATCTTTGTTGCCTTTGCTCAATTGTATTTCTGCTATAGCAAAATAGATTTGATCCTTGTATTCTTCGTTTTTGGGATCACGCAATAGACGCTGTAGCGCAATTTCGGGGTCAATGGGCCGTTGCCCAGTAACAGAAGCAGCACTTTTGGCCATGTTGAGGCGGGCATTAAATTCCATTTCATAACTTGGGCGCAAGCGCAATACCTTTCTATAATTTTCCATAGCGGCCTGCATATCGCCCTGCTGCTGTTTGAGCTGTGCCAACAAATAGACGTAACGATTCTTAATATCTTTTTGCCCTTTTGTTTCTGCAATTGCCAATTCCAAGGGTTCTATGGCCTTTTCATATTCCTTTTGTTGAATCCAAGAATAAGCAATAACAGCTTGTACCTTGGGGCGCAAGTCATACGGTACAGTCAAATCATTTTCGAGCATTCTCAAATAATACCCAGCATCATCAAACAGTTTTAGCTCAATATAGGTTTTGGCCAGCCACAGGGTAGCCTCATGACGAATAGGGCGGTGCTTGAGTCCATACTTGATAGGCTCTTCTAGCTCTTCATCATCTTGATTGTTATTATTGGGTTTCTTTTTAGAATTGGATGTTTTCTTGGATGATTTTTTCTTTTTGCGCTTTTTCTTTTTGCGGCGCACCCGTTTTCTACGTTTGCGTTTCTTCTTCCTTTTCTTAGCTTTGGGTTTCTTCTTTTTGGCTTGATTTTTTGCCATCTCTACATTTTCGGGATGGTATTTATCAAAAATAAACTTAAAGGTATTGGCAGCACGTTCGTATTCTTTTTGCAAGAATTCGGCCTTGCCCATCATCAAATAACTATTGTCCGTCCAGTCTCCTATCTCGTGCAGTTTGATATTGCGGGCGCATTTGGTAATGGCCTCATCTAGTGGCTCTTTGACTGAACCTGCATTCTCTACAGCAGCATACGGATACAAATGCAAGAGTTTGTTGTAGTTATCTTGATACTGCTTTCCCAACATATCAAAGCTTTCATCTAGGCGCAAACCAGCATTATAATAGGCATTATAACGCCCTGTGAGATCGTGATAAGGTTTGGTAGCTTTGGTTTGCTTAGAACAACTTGCTGCTAAAATCAGAAGGGCACTGATAGAACCCAGAAATAACCATAAATTTTTCATGCACAATATATTTGATGCTATAGTGGTAATCACCTTACCCAAGCATTCTTATACCTATAAAAAGTAGAGAAGTGTACTTAATAACTAACGAGAGGAGTACGCTAAAAGTCTATAAAAGTACGCTCTTTATTAGACTTATGCTGCTTTCCTGTTAATTTTTAACGAAAGAGTAAGAGATTTATAGTGTGGTTCCCTGCAATCTTTTTGTACTTTTGAGGCACTTTGATGCTTGTGGTACACGATGTAGTTGTTGTACTGGTCTTGCTACAATTAAAAGCCAACTTCTAACAAGTTAGAATCAAAAATACAAACATTTATGTTTAAATGGATTAATGAAAAGTACCGTTTGGTGCTTATGAACGACCAGACGTTTCAAGAAGAACGCTCTTTTAGACTCCATCCTTCTAGTGTAGGGCTGTTGGTGTTGGTTGTTATTACTGTAATTAGTTCTATTGTCATTTTATTAATGGTAACAACACCAATGGGGCGACTGGTGCCTGAAACAAGCAATCAAAATATTCGTGCTGAAATCACCAACATGTATTTGCATGTTGATTCTTTGGAGAAAGCCGTAGAAAATCGGAATGCCTTTATTATTAAAGTCAGAGATTTGGTCTATGAAAAATTTGAGTATGAAGATGACTTGGAGGATCCCAATCTCAAAAAAAACAACAATCTTGTTCCCGTGCCTGAGAAATCTGACGAACTCAAAGAATTAATGGCCAGTATAGATTCAGAGGCTGAATTGGGCAATTTGATTGAAAACACCCTCAGTGCCAGCAATAATATCAATGCCATGATTTTTGTGGCGCCCATCAAAGGAATGGTTTCTGATACCTTTGCCCCCACTCGTTCGCACTATGGAACCGATATTGTAGCCCCAAAGGGTTCCTTAATCAAAGCTACCCAAAAAGGTACAGTTATCGTGGCTACTTGGTCTGCTGATACTGGCCACATGCTTGCTATCCAACACAGTAATAACATGGTTTCTTTTTATAAACACAATGCCTCTTTGCTAAAGAAAACAGGTGATATTGTACAAGCTGGAGAGGGGATTGCTATTATTGGTAATACAGGTGAAATGACAGAAGGGCCACACTTGCACTTTGAGTTGTGGTTTAATGGGCAGGCTGTTAATCCTGAACGTTATATCGAGTTCAAAAATTAAACTTCTTCTTCTTCCTGTGTGGTGGTATCAATCAATACCAATTTGCCTTGTTTTTCAGTGGCGTAAATAGGGGTTTGTGCTTCCTTGGGGTCCTTTACAAAAATATTGACGATTTTATCTTCATCATAAATATAAACAGCATAAGCGGTTTCCTCTGACTCAATCGGTGGAGTTGCTGCATCTTTTCCGTCTGGAAAGTCTTCTACAGATGTGGTTATAATACTAGCCGCAAAATAATTGCCTAGTAAGCTCGATTTTTGAAAAAAGGCAGTGGCTGTATAATCTGTATTAACTGCTGTAGACTCCGAATAAGTGCTGTAAGAAAAATGGTCAGGATAGAAATCATAAAAAGAAGCAATAGGGTCAACCAAATAAACACCTTCCTCATCTATGTCTATTTCCTCCAATGTCATATTGGGCACATATTCTACGGCATACATTACCGCCTCTAAAAACAGGGGATAGCTAGAGAGTAAGCTAAGATTTTTAATTTCAAAATCAAGCACTTTATCTCCCTTTGTCCATTTGCCTTTGACAGCGACAAAATTACCTTCTATTTTTCCTTCAAAGTGTTCTACCGCTTTTCCATTTTTGATGCGGTCAAGATAGAGCATTTGCTCTTGTTTGCAGATTTCTCCTTTTACTTCCATGAGTTTGCTAGTAGAAAAATACTGGTAAGTCCCCGTAACAGGCGTACATCCTTCATCCAGTAAAACCCCATCTTCAATATGCAAATCAATTTCAATTTCATATTGATTATCAATTGTTCCTACTAGTATTTTTCCAAAAGGACGAATTCTGGGTAAATCGTCTACACTTTCTTCTTCAACGCCCTCATCCACGGGTTCCTCATTGGGGGCAATATCGTGTTTGGTAGCCTCTTCTGCTATAGAAGCAGGGGCACCTTCACCACCACAGCCACTAAACAGCAGCCAAACAAAACAGAAAAAAATGTAGGTTCTCATAACGATACAACTAAAACACACCGTAATTGTTTACAAATCTCGCTTGGAAAACACCCAATAAGCAATAGCAAAAAACACTACTGTATAGATGACAGTGAGTGTAGTGGCTACATCCAAGGGTAGTAGAATCTTTAACATATCTTGATCAAAGTCGGGAATTTTCTTTACCAAATACAAGGGCAAGGTATCCCAAGCCGCACTACCGGGCAAGTAACTTCCTGCATATAGATTATCCAATAGTTTACCAAAAATCAAGTAGCGAATAATCCGCTCAATAATTAGTAAATAAGAGAAAAAGACAATCATGGTAAGCCCACTCTTGCGAAAAATAATTGCCAACATAAAAGCAAAACTCATGTAAAATAGGGCTTGTATAAAAAAACGCCCCAAGGCCAAACTTTCTACCCCCCATTGATTGCCATATCCTCCTTCAAACCATCCAATAATACTAGTTACCAACATCAGATAAAGGGTAGCTCCCAAGGCCAAGCCCACCATCATCAATATTTTGCTCCCAAAAAAGGCACGCCGTTCTATACCTGTGATGATATTCTGACGTAGGGTACGATTATCGTGCTCGGTGGTCAACATCCACACACTCAAGTAGGTCAACAAAAAATACGTCAACCAGCTCGTCCAATAGGCTGTTGTTTCCCACAAATTTGGAAATACATAAAACTGACGAAAAAGCGCACTTTGACCAGAACTCTCCTCAGGACTCATACCACTCTTAATCGTGTAATACAGCAAAGGGGTCAAGACAAAATAAAGCCCAACAGATATTTTAAACAAACGATTGGGGGCTAATTTCTTCCATTCTAATTGAAGTAAATGCAACATAAGGCAGTGTGTTGGAAGGTTTTCTATTCTTTATTAGCCAATTGTCCACAAGCAGCATCAATGTCTTTTCCACGAGAACGGCGCAAGGTAATGGCGACCCCATTTTTGCGTAAATATTGAGCAAAACGATCCAATTGGTCGCCTTGTGATTTGACAAAATCTACCCCACTCACAGGATTGTATTCAATAACATTGACCTTGGCAGTGGGTACTTGACGACAGAGTTTTAGTAAATTCTTGGCATCGGCTAGGCTGTCATTAAACCCATCAAAAGCAATGTACTCAAAGGTGATTTTGCTATCCTTAGTTTTGGTATAAAAATAGCGCAAGGCATCTACCAAGGTTTCCAAGTTGTTACTTTCGTTAATAGCCATGATAGAATTGCGTTTTTCATCATCTGCAGCATGTAAGGAGAGGGCCAAATTGACTCGTGTGCCATCATCAGCTAGACGTTTAATCATTTTGGCAATGCCTGCCGTGCTTACCGTAAGCCGCTTGGGCGACATCTGCAAACCATTGGGGCTAGTGAGCAATTCTATGCTTCTCAAAACAGGCTTATAGGCCAATAAAGGCTCTCCCATTCCCATATAAACCACATTGGTCAGATCATGCTGAAAATGTGCTTGGCACTGAGCATTCACCTTTACTACTTGGTCATAAATTTCCCCTGCTGTTAGATTTCGCAAACGATCCATTTGCCCTGTAGCACAAAATTTACAACTCAAGCTACACCCTACTTGCGAAGAAATACAAACCGTGTAACGATCTTGGCTGGGAACAGGAATGAGCACCGACTCTACCAAATGTCCATCGTGTAATCGAAAACGGGTTTTGATGGTTCCATCATTGCTATACTGGGCGAGGTCTTCTACAATAGGCTGAATAACAAACTGCTCTTTGAGTTGCTCCCGCAACGTTTTGGACAGATTGGTCATTTCCTCAAAGGTATAGGCCCCCTTTTTCCAAAGCCATTCATAGATTTGTTTGGCTCTAAACTTGGGCGCAGCCATTTCTACAAAAAACGCCTCTAATTGTTCCAAGCTAAGTGTTCTAATATCTTTCTTCTTCATGCCGTTTTTAAATCCCTAGAGATACTGATATAATGGTACAAAGGTACAATATTTTGCTCAAAACCAATTACATCAATCCTATATCCGTCAAACTTACAAAGTCATCATGCCCCAAAATCAAATGATCCAAAACTTGAATATCCAAGTAAGAACCTGCTCGTATAATTTTTCTCGTCAAATGTAAATCTGCTTTGCTAGGCTCTAGGCTTCCCGATGGATGGTTGTGTGCCAATACAATACTACTCACCAAGGGATTGGCCAGCACCAAACGATAAATACGCTTAATATCTACAAAAGTACCCGACAAGCCCCCCGCACTAATACAAACACAATCCAATACTCTATTGGCACGATTGAGCAGCAGAATAAAAAATTCCTCATGCAGCAAGGCACTCAAATAGGGCAACAATACCTGATAGGCATCCTTACTACACCTAATCAATGGTTTTTCGATAACTCTAGTTGCTTGCCGACGCAATCCAAGCTCCAAGGCCGCAGAAATACTAATAGCCTTGGCAGGCCCAATCCCTTTAAATTGTTGCAATTCTTCTAAGCTCATCATTCCCAGATCTTGTAGGTTGTTGTTTTTGGAGCTTAGAATGCGTTGCGAAAGACTAACGGCCGATTCTTTGGCAGAGCCCGAACCAATGATAATAGCCAATAGTTCGGCTGTAGACAAACTCTTACTCCCTTTGGCTATCATTTTTTCACGGGGGCGGTCTTCCATAGCCCAAGATTTGATTGTATTGTTTTGTTGTTTGTAATCCATTGGTCGTATTGGTTATGGTTGCTTTGGTTTTTTATCGTGGTCAAAATGCCATCTCATTACCAAAGTTTATTGTTTGTCGCTCACTCAAATACACATCAAACGAACCCAATTCTCATTTTAATTAGCTACAAGCAAGGATAGGTTCAAGCATTTAGAGAAATCTTAGTACTTTTGCAAAGCCTTTATTGAATGTTTTTGCTTTTACGGCAATTCTACCCCAAAAGTTACATCCAAAAAATTACACCCCATTCAACAATACCTCTTAGAGTCTTTAGACTCTATGGCTTTAAATTTTTAATAAAAAAAGATGACTGCATTTCTCGGCCTTTTGTTTGCCTTGTTATTGGCAATGCCCTTGCAAGCACAAGATTCGCTCTTACTAGAAGCCCTTCCCGAAGCTGGTTTTTACGCCTCAGGATTGGGTGTAAAACTAAGTTGCAATCGTTCTCAAGCTAGTATTTATTATACAACAGATGGGAGTATTCCGAGTGCTAATTCTAGACGCTATAGAGGCGACATCCTGATTGATAGCTCTTGTGTGATTCGAGCAGTAGCCTACCTCAATGGGCAAAAAAGTGCTGTGGCTACGCATAGTTATTTTATCAAGGAAGATTCCATTACGGTTCCTGTCGTTTCAGTTAGTATTAGGGCAGGTTACTTGTTTGATCCCGTCAAAGGGGTATTCAAACGAGGCCCAAGAGCCTCCAATAAATTCCCCTTCAAAAACGCCAATTTTTATTCTCGCAAGGAGTTTCCCTGTTATGTAGAGTTTTTTGAAACGGATAGAGAACGGGTTTTTCACAGCCAGCTTGGGTTCAAAATCTTTGGGGGCATGAGCCGTATATTTCCCCAAAAATCGTTTTCACTGTACGCCAGCAAATCCCGTCATGGCAACAAATATATTCGCCATCAAATTTTTCCAGAACGTGACCAGAAAAAATACAAACGCCTCATTCTAAGAAACTCAGGCAGTGATTTTGGGGAAACCCACTTTAGAGATGCGCTCATCACCAGCTTGGGCAAGGATATAGGATTGGAGGTACAGGCTTACCGTCCTGCTGTGGTGTTTATTAATGGCGAATATTGGGGCTTGTACAACATGCGTGAGAAATTGACCAGACACTATATTGTAGAGCATTTTGGTTATCACAAAGACAGCATCAACCTCATAGAACACCGCAAAGATGTGAATGCAGGTTCCAGAAAAAGTTATGATGCCATGCGTTTGTTTATGCGTAAAAACAGCCTAGCCAGCCAAGAAAATTTTGATCACGTGGCCTCTATCATGGATGTCAATAATTTTATGGAGTACGAGATTCTTCAAATTTATATTGACAATCAAGATGCTGGTGGTAATATCAAATTTTGGCAGCCACAAACGGAGGGCGGCAAATGGCGTTGGATTTTGTATGATACAGACTTTGGTTTGGGGCATTATGGCCGACAAGGTTATAAGAACAATAGTCTAGAGTTTCACACCAAACCCAATGGCCCTGCTTGGCCCAATCCGCCTTGGAGCACGCTCAACTTGCGCTCCTTATTGCAAAATAAAAACTTTCAGAAAAAATTTGTAAGTCGTTTCTTGGATCGCCTCAATTACACCTTTGATTCTACCTACATCCTGCCACGCATGGATAGCTTTATTGCACACATCCAGCCCGAGCTGCCTCGCCACTGGAAACGTTGGAACCTAACGGCCAAACGCTGGCAAAGAGAGGTGGATAGAATTCGTAGCTTTGTTCGTTTGCGCCCCCCCTTTATGCGCCAATTCTTACAACAAAAATTCCCCTTTGTAGGCGAAGAAGTAGTCTTGCAAGTAGAAGCAGATAGCAATGGCCGTGTGGTGGTCAATGATGTTATTCCTGTAGCCAGTACTTTTGAGGGGGTTTATTTTAAGAATTTGCCAGTCGTGTTGGAAGCCAAGCCCTACTTTGGGGCACAGTTTTCTCATTGGGAGGTGGATAGTGAGCGTCAAGATGGCAGACGTTTGGAGTTGAGTTTTACCGATACCAGCCATAGAGTCAAGGCTATTTTTATAGAGGGCGAGCATCCTGCTGCACAGCAATTTATTATCAATGAAATTAGCTTTGGAGATACCAGTGCAGGGGATTGGATAGAGTTCTACAATGCTTCTGATCGGTCATTGGACTTGACCGATTGGGAAGTGAAGAGCAAGGGCAAAAAGAGTTTTGTTTTTCCTAGAATAACCTTAGAGCCTAAGCAGTATTTGGTTTTGTGTAAAGATGAGGAGCGTTTTGGGCAAGCATTTCCAACTTGTGATTATTACATGGGGGGATTGCCTTTTGGTTTGAGTTCCAAGAAAGACATTATCCTCATTTATGATGCCGTGGGCAATCCTGTAGATAGTGTTTCTTATAAAATTGATCCTGAAATGACAGCCGCCAAAACCATTGTATTGGGCAATTTTGAAAAAGATAATACCTTGGCTAGTAATTGGAACCCTTCTGAGCGTTCGGGTAGCCCAGCTTCTGTCAACCCCGAGTACATCCAGCAACAGGAAGCCAAACGTTGGAATCAGTTTTTGGAATATGTCAAGATTGGGGGCATTACCACAGCTATTTTTATACTAATTGTGCTGGCCTACATCAGTGTTCGCAAGCAATTAAAACGCAAGTAAAACAAGCATTTTACAAGCTGTAGCGAAGCCCCAGATAAGCACCAACACCCAATAAATGGCTGTAATTGGCAGGTTGTTGGAGGTGAATGGTAGAAACGCCCAATTGCCCATAAATACCATAGTCAACCACCCAGCGTCTAAGGCGGTGGGTGTTGCCCAAGCTAAGGCCAAAATTGTGATTGGTATTGTTGTACAGGGTTGTTTCGTCTGTAGCCATGCCATTGAGCACCGTTTCTCCTTTGTTGAGATAACCAAAACCATAGCTCACACGGGCATATACAGTAGACGGCAAGGCACCAAAATCATTATAATGAAATAACGTTCGTTGATAAGCCGCTTCTATATCAAAATAAGACAACTTAATTTCCTTGTGATAATAACGCCCTTTCTCTGTATATCCTCCAAAATATTGGCGACTGGCCGCCAATGGGTGTAGGGCTACTACCAAGGCATCATTGCGAGTAAAATACCACGCCAAATTTACGCCTACAGCAACAGTAGGCATCAACTTAGTTTTCATCATACTCGTGCTTTCCATGGCTTCAGTAGTCATATTGCCCAACAAAACAGTGCCACGCACCCGCGCCTCCATTCCAAATTCTATATGGCTTTGTTGCTTTGGGCGCATTGGCTGTACCTTTTGTAATTCAATGGCTTCTAGTGTCCAAACAAATGGATTGGTGATGTTATCTGTTGTTAATGTAGATAAAGCCTCTGTTGATTTCGGGGTTGCTGGCAACCATGATGCTGCATTATTATTAGCATCAGCTATTATAGCTGTGGTAGTTGGTGCTTTTCTGGGGCTGTGTGGCGCTACGGCTTCCTTGGTGGACAATGTTTTTTCATTGGTATTGGGGGTAGCAAAAGGCTTTGGTTCTATTGGAATAATAGAGGGTGTAGCTTCACCCGTTTGACTAAAATTGCCTTTAAGTGTTGCTGGTGTTTTTGCGGGTGTTGTTTCTTTGTTCTGATTAAGAATTGTTGGGGGATTGCCCAAATTTGCAGACGCTGGGCGTGAAAGGCTAGTGTTGGGCAGTTCTTTTTGCACAGGAGTAGTGATTGCACTAGTAGCGTTTTGAACTATGTATGCTTGTAGTTCCTGCTCGTTAATAACCGTCTTTTTAGGAGTATTCGTTGCTCTTGTTTCTAAACCATTTTGCTCCTTTGATGCTTTGCTAGTTGTTGATATTGGCATCTGCTCACTAGCAGTTGATCGTATTTGTTGGGTCTTAGAATGGGTAATTGATGCCCCTTTAGGATTGGCAGAAGTAGCTGCCACCGGATCCGTTACTATTGGGTCGATGGGTTGTGTTTCCCACTCGCAGCCTCTTAGCCACAGCAATATGAGCAATAACAAACTCCCCTGCACCATTTTTTCTCGCCAGTACAACCAGCTTGTTCGTCTGTCTAGTACTTGGGCTACTTTTTTCCAAACAGACTCTACTTCCAATTGCTCTTCTATATCATTCCAAATGGCCGTAGGCACTACAAGATTATCTTGTGTTTCAAAACTCTCCTTAATTTTATTATTTCCCAAGTCCTTGGCAATATTATCCCACAAATTGGCGGGGGGCAATGCTGTAGCTGCTTGCTCTTTAAATGCTTGCTGTATACGCTCACCCGATTCTACAGGAGGAGTATTGGCAGACAAATCCTGTGCAATATGCTGCCACAACTGCTCGGGCAGTGGATTGGCTTGGGCTTCTCGCTCGGCAGCTTGCTCAAAAGCTCGACTAAGTTTGGAGTGTTGAGATTTATCCATGAAGCGTGTTTATAGCAGTTTGCAACATTTTTTTGGCTCTACTAAATTGGGATTTAGAAGTGCCTTCTGTTATTCCTAATAACTCAGCAATTTCTTTGTGTTTGTAGCCTTCTATGGCGTATAGTTTTAATACTTGTTGGGCTTTTTGGGGCAAACCATTTACCAGCTTAATAATGTCATTGGCCTCCAATTGTCCCACAATACTATCAATAGAGGCATTGATTTCGCCGTGTTCGGGCATGGGAACAATAACTTGCTGATCGCGCTGGCGTTTGTTGTAGGCATTGATAGCCGTGTGTACGACCGTTCGGCGAATCCACCCCCTCAGAGAGCCTTCAAACCTAAACTTGTGAATATTTTTGAAAATTTTGATAAAGCTCTCTTGCAAAATATCGGCCGCATCAGCATTGCTATTGGCATACATCAGGGCCACTTTATACATATCATTAGCATACTTACGATACAACAATTCCTGATAGGGACGCTCATCTGCTATGCAGCGTTCTATTAGTTCTCGTTCCGATAAATTAGTTGCTATATCCATGTACAATCTGGGTGTCTACAACGTAGCCTTTAAGGTTGTTCCTAGTTCTACATCTATAGTTTGGAACATATTATTGTTGTTATTTTGATTAATTAACATGACTTGTCCACGGGGTTCAGTAGTACAACGTGCTTGCTCCAATTTGACCTCCGAGATGTTCTGAAACCACAATTTGGGCTGTATGGAGAGTGTAATCATTTTAGAATTTTCATCTAAAGTAAATACAGGAGTGCCTTGTGTAGTCGTAACAGTACGTTCAAAACGCTTGCTACTTCCCCAACTAATGTCTACCCAAGCACTTCCATTAATTGCCTGTCTGTAGGCATAATTACCACCAACTAGCAAACAGGGGTTTCCAGCCTGCTCCAAAGTAGAAAAACGAACAGTTAGGTTTTCGTATTCTCCTTGTGGCAAATCAAACAACAAATCCTCTACTCTATTGGTAGCATTAAAATCAAAACGAAGACCTGTTGGAAAGGTTCTTTTAAAATGAAAAGAAGCCCCTCGTTTGCGCTGCCCCTCTATTTCCAAACTACCCAAAACCACATAACCATTATTCAATACCAAACGATCGGAGCCTCCTACGCCATCACTATTGAGCGCAAAGCAAACCCCAACTTGAGTAGGCTCTTTGAGTAAGGCATCCTTGCCACAGCTCGCCAAGAGCAGTCCAATGGTTAATAATCCAGTTATAATTCGTACAGCTTTGTTCATAAGGCTAATTTTACTACTAAAAAAAACCTGCTTCTAGAATTTGGGTTCCTCAATGTAGAACGGTGGCGACCAATCAAATTGGCGTTGCTTCTTAGAGGGTGCTTGTCTTGGTGTAAACATATAACGCAAACCAATATAAGCTCCTACATTAACCAAACGTGCAGGTTGTAATACCTCAGGTTGAGCAGCAGTTACCAACTGGTTCAACCCTATAGTACCCATAAGACCATAATCAAGGACAAAACGTTGCATTCTGTGCAAATTTCCAATAGATAATCCTGCTGTCCAATTAAAGTTTTGATACAAATTAGGGTTGCGAATAGGGCGTTGATTCACACGAGTATTTGCATTCATTAGCCAACCTACGCCCAAGTCAATACGAGCATAAACACTGGCTAGGGCATCACTTGCAGGCGTATTATAATGAAATAGAATACGTTGATAACCAACATTTAAATCCATAAAAGATAGAGCCATGGCCATCTCTTGAGAATGGCCACCAACAGGAGCGTCATCATCCCAACCCTGAACAGCTGTAGCATACGGATGTACGGCTATAACAAGGGCATCATTCATCCCAAAATAATATTGAAAATTAACGCCAACAGCACCATTAGGGCACAATTTCACAGCTCTTTTTCGATGTTCTATACCGGGTTTGTACAATAACAAAGAAGTCCCTAAACGTCCTTCTACCCCCAACTCAAAGTGTATTTTTTTGCCTCTAATAGCTGGCGGCACCTCTCTAAAAGCACTGCGTTCCATCCACGCAATAGCAGGATTGGGGATGTAATTACTCGACAATTTATTTTCCTCTTCTTCTACCAATGTAATCTCCACTGCGGGCAATACAGGCACTTCCAATTGACCTGTTCTTGTCGCCAGTTGGGATAAACTATTCATGTTTTTTGCTCCATTTGTAGAACCTATTGCATGAGAATCATCTACCCCAGTAGTATTATCTCCATTACTTGTTGGAGCCTTTGCTGATTGATTGCTCTTATTCTCAGCAGTTGTTTTATTGGCTGTTGATAAGGCATTGATGACTTGCTCTGCTGCCTTTTGATTTGCAGTAGTAGGAGCTGCTTTAGTAGTTGACTGTTTAAGATTAACAAAATTGTTTTGAACTACTCTTGAATTAGAAGATGAAGTATTGTATGGGTGTTCTTTACCCTTGTTATACTCTACAGAAGCAACTTGATTTTCCTGCTTGGTAGCGGTACTAATAATTGGTATACTTAGATTAGAAAATCCTGCTTCTAGTTGAGATGTATTCTCTAGCACAAGGCTATTCGCAACTGTAGAGGGGGTGCTTTCCTCTTTTGTTGCTGTTCCTCCTGCTGGTGCTGAACTAATACTACTAATGTTTCTGTTCTTTGTAGGATCTGAAATGGTATACTCCTGATTGGGCCCTTGGTCTGCCAACAAGGTATTGTCCGAAAATTCTTCTAAATTCTTATCTGATGTTCCTATGGCCAATACAAAGAATAAAGCCGCCACACTTCCTCTTATTCTAGGGCTATAAACTGCTTTTTGCAAGGCCAGCCACAAAGGTGCCAAGGGGTACATTTGTTTCCACAAGCCCCGTGCAACGGCAGCACTTGGCTCTTTGGCTGCATAAACAGCCTCAAAACTATCTTTGATAACCCTGTAATGCTCGGGCGTATCGGCCAATATAGCCTCTTCGTCCATGCGCTCTGCCAAATCATCCCATGAAAATAAGGGAACAACCACGGCACTGTACTTGCGCTCAAAACTTTTCTTGATGCGGCTATAATCTGCTTTTTCCTCTACAGGCTTCGGCTCTTCTGGCTTATCTACCCGTTCTGATAGTTCGTTCCAGAAGGACTGTGGAGGCTGGTGTTCGCCATAAGTGGTTAAAAAGCTCTCTTTTATCGTGCTAAAATCTGTTGGTGCATCTGTTTCTACACCAGCCTCTAAATCTTGCTCTATCGTATCCCACAAAAACTTGGGAGGTTCTTGTTGTTCATATTTTGCTACAAAACCTGCCTTGATAACAGAAAAATCGGCCACGTTGTCCTCATGTTCCTGTTCTTCTATCAAATCAAATTCGTCAGATTCTGTTGGCAATGTTTCCTCTGCATCCAAGGCACTGGAAATATGCTCCCAAATAGGAGGCAAACTATTTGTTGGGGGAGGCTGGCTGTGCAATTCTCCAGTTTCCTCGTGTTGTTCTTTCTTATCCATGAATTGCTTTTACAGCTTTTTGTAATAATTTTTTAGCTCTATTTAATTGAGATTTTGAAGTGCCTACAGATATATCCAACATATCGGCAATCTCTTGGTGTTTATATCCTTCTATCGCATATAATTTCAAAACCTGCTGCGCTCGTTTAGGCAATTGATTGACCAATTTGACAATTTCATTGGGGTCTAAATCCTCGGCCAATTCATTGACTGAAAAATCAGCATAACCACTTTCTGGCATAGACACCACCAACTTGGTTTCGCGCTGCTTCTTTTTGTAAGCATTGATAGCCGTAAAAACAACCGTTCTACGAATCCAAGCCCCAAGTGGCCCCTTAAACTGGAACGTATGTATGTTCTTGAATACCTTGATAAAGCTTTCTTGCAAGATGTCAGAAGCATCTGCCTCGTTCTTAGCATACATCAAACAGACTTGGTACATATCTGTACCATACCTATAGTATAATTGTTCCTGATAGCGGCGTTTTTTTTCGACACAACCTTCTACCAGTTCTCGTTCAGATAATTCAGCTAAGACAACATATTTCATACGTGTTTTGATATTTTAAGCAACAATCTATCTAAAACTTAGGTTTAGAATAGATGCTGGGACAACTGTAAAAATCAATAAATATGGAGCTAATTTAAGACCGTATTTAGGGGCGGCTCAATCAAACATTCCAAATTTTCCTGACAAAATAACAAAAAAATCTAACATTAAAGTCATTTCAACCATCAACTATAAGCTGTTATAAATCAAGTTAATTAAAATAGCTTTTATTGTTCTAGTGCAATATTGTAGATTTTTGTGCTTAGAGGGTGTATTCTAGTGTGTAAGAAGCTCCATGATTCTATCCTTAGACCATTTTGAGCTATTGAAGGTTGCTTTTTGCGTTTTTTTCTACTCAAAAACTTCCTTTATCACAAAGGAGCGACCAACCATTGTTTTGAATTTTGCTCCTGTAGCAATGGCCGTATCACATCTTGTATGCTTTCCTGAATTGCATTTAGGATGCGTTTTTTTACAAAATACTGGTGAACCACCAAGCTAATTTCACGAGCAGGTTGAGGCGCAGCCAAAGGGTGCAAATAATTCAAGTCTGCCGAGGGCAAATCTAGTGTTGCTAAATACGGAAGCAAGGTGGTCGCTTGATTGTTCCGTACAAACTTCATCAGCGTATCAATCGTTCCAGATTTGTATTCCAGATTCAAATTATTATCACGCTGATTGTGCAACTTGCAGATGGTTTCCACCTGTGTTCTTAGGCAATGGCCTTCATTGAGCAGCCAGAGTCGGTTGCAGTCAATTTCATGGACATGAATGCTCTTTTCTGAACGTTCTTTGCTCTTATCAAACAACAAAAAAGGTTCTTTGTAGAGTGGCTTTTCTATCAGAGCATTGTGGTGCAAAGGCGTAGACAAAATGCCAATATCCAAGGTTCTATTTTCCAAGCCCTTAATGATATTTTCTGTTGTCATTTCACTAATAAAAAACTTGACATTGGGATGTTGGTGAACAAAATCATTCAAGAACAAAGGCAACAAATACGGGGCAACGGTAGGAATAACCCCCACATGCAGCTGGCCGCTAGATACCCCCTTTAAATCCCCAACCACCTCATCCAAGGTGTCCAATTCTTTGTTAATAATTAAAAATTGTTTCAGAATAGCTTTTCCTTCTTTAGTTGGTACAATAGGCTTCTTCTTTCTATCAAACAATTTCAACCCCAATTCACTTTCTAACCTAGCAATCATAGTGCTGAGGGTAGATTGGGTAATAAAACATTTTTCGGCAGCTTTGCCAAAACTCTGCACCTCAGCTACAGCAATGGCATATTTTATTTGTTGTATATTCATCTACATTGTCAATAATAAGGTTGAGAATATCGTTTTTGTCAATCAAATATAACGCATATCTTTGAGACACAAAAATGAATAACAGGTGGCAATTTTATTTTGATTCAGAATCCCCAGACAACATTATCCTAATAAAAAAAACACTATAACCAACTAATAATGAACACCTTGAAAAACATTATCAAAGAAGCGTCAAACTTTTTTCGGTTTACTTTATTAATAGAGTACAGACTTTCTTTATTTTTCTCTTGATGAATAAATTTTACAGAAAATATACTAGACAATTCAAAAACAGCATTTAATTTAAAATTATTATGGACAAAATGAATGGGGAATCAAAATGCCCTTTTTCGGGTCAACATCCAGCTCCCAAAGCAGCTGGTCAGGGTATGACCAATAGAGACTGGTGGCCAAATGAACTGAAACTAAATATTCTGAGACAAAATGCTAAAAAATCGGATCCAATGGGAGAAGATTTTGATTATGCAGCAGCATTTAATAGCATTGACTTCAAAACATTGAAGCAAGAGGTTATAGATTTGATGACGGATTCTCAAGATTGGTGGCCTGCTGATTATGGACATTACGGAGGGTTTATGATTCGTATGGCATGGCACAGCGCGGGTACTTACCGAGTAGGTGACGGCCGTGGAGGTGCTAGTTCAGGTACACAGCGTTTTGCACCACTCAATAGCTGGCCTGACAATGGCAACTTGGATAAAGCACGCCTTTTGTTGTGGCCTATCAAAAAGAAATATGGACGCAAAATTTCTTGGGCAGACTTGATGATCTTGGCCGGTAACTGCGCCTTGGAATCTATGGGTTTCCCAACGTTTGGTTTTGCTGGCGGTAGAGAAGATGTATGGGAACCCGAACAAGATGTATATTGGGGGGTAGAAACGGAATGGGGGGACAACCAGAAACGCTACGAAAAGGATGAATTAGAAAATCCTTTGGCGGCTGTAATGATGGGTTGGATTTATGTCAATCCAGAAGGCCCTAATGGCAATCCTGACCCAATGGGCTCTGCACAAAATGTTAGAGAAACCTTTGGTCGTATGGCCATGAATGACGAAGAAACAGTAGCCTTGGTGGCTGGTGGCCATACCTTTGGTAAAGCACACGGTGCGGCAGACCCGGGCCAATATGTTGGCGCAGAACCACACGGTGCTTCTATCCAAGAAATGAGTACTGGCTGGAAAAATACCTATGGTACTGGTGTATTGGAAGATACCATTACGAGTGGTATTGAAGGGGCTTGGACTCCCAACCCAACTAGATGGGATGCCGACTACTTTGATGTATTGCTCAACTATGATTGGGAATTGACTACAAGTCCAGCAGGTGCCAAACAATGGACACCAACAGCCGCTTCTAATGCGAGAATGGCTCCAACTGCAGGCAATCCAGAGGGCAAACAAGCATTGATGATGACCACGGCAGATATTGCCCTAAAAACTGACCCCGAATACTTAAAAATCTCTCAGCGTTTCCACAAGGATCACAAAGCATTTGAAGAGGCGTTTGCAAGAGCTTGGTTCAAACTAACCCATAGAGATATGGGGCCAGTTTCTAGATATTTGGGCCCTGAAGTACCGCAAGAAGAATTGTTGTGGCAAGATCCTGTTCCTGCTGGAACACCTTTGTCTGACGAGGCTGTGGCTACGCTCAAAGATGCCATCAAAGCATCTGGATTGTCTATTACGCAATTGGTAAAGACGGCTTGGGCTTCGGCTTCTACGTTTAGAGGTTCTGACAAGCGTGGCGGTGCCAATGGTAGCCGTATTCGCCTAGCTCCCCAAAGAACTTGGGAAGTGAACCAACCTGAGGAGTTGGACAAAGTTTTGGCGGCTTATGAAAAAATCCAACAAGATTATGAAGGTACGGTTTCTATGGCCGATTTGATTGTGTTGGGTGGTAATGTTGGCGTAGAGTTGGCTGCCCAAAATGCAGGACTTGACGTAACGGTTCCTTTTACCAGTGGTAGAGGCGATGCTACACAAGAGCAAACAGATGTAGAATCATTTAGTTACTTAGCACCTAGAGCGGATGGCTTTAGAAACTACGTGAAGGCTAGTGAAAAAGTTGCTGCCGAAGATTTATTGGTAGACAAAGCTCAATTATTGACCCTTTCTATTCCTGAAATGACGGTTTTGGTAGGTGGTCTTAGAGTATTGGGGGCCAACTACGATGATTCTAAGCACGGGGTGTTTACGGATAATGTAGGAAGCTTGACCAATGATTTCTTTGTGAATTTGTTGGACTTCACTTATACTTGGGAAGCGGCCAACGAGGAAGAAACTTTGTTTAATGGAAAAGATCGTCGTACAGGTGCTGTTGTCTTCACTGGCACTAGAGCCGATTTGATTTTTGGTTCTAATACAGAACTAAGAGCAGTTGCTGAAGTATATGGTTCTGATGATGCCAAAGAGAAGTTTGTCAATGACTTTGTGGCGGCTTGGGCCAAAGTAATGGATTTAGATCGTTTTGATTTGGCTTAATTCAAAGAGCTAAATTTAACTCAAATCACACATAAATTAGATGAGATAGGGTGTCATTCGGTTGACATCCTATTTTTTTTTGAAAAAATTTGGCAATGCTTGTAACTTTTAGCTGGCCTAATGGCACTTACTAATAACAACACTTCTTTAGGGGACATATTCCCCTCTAAGTTTATCCATTCCTGTTTCTAAACAGATTAAATGACTGCCAAGGAAAAACAACAGTATTTTTTGAAGCTCTATGAGCCCAATCACAGCAAGCTCCTGCGCTACTGCGAGTCTATACTAAGAGACCCCGTAGAGGCTCAAGATGTGGTTAGTGATACCATATTGTTGGCTTATGAGCAGTTGGATAAACTCCAAAAAGAAGCGTCTTTTATTTATTTTTTATTTGGAATTGCACGCAATTTAATTCGTCGTCTGCAGCGGCGAAAAAAATTCTGGGGGTTCTTTAATGCAGAACAGGCCAACCAAGTGCCTGCTCCTACTGCCCAAGCCCTCAATGAAGATGTTCAATTGCTGTATCAAGCACTCGACCACTTGCCCACTGCCCAAAAAGAAGCCTTAGTCTTATTTGAATTGTCGGGTTATTCTCTCAAGGAGACCGCCCAAATTCAAGGTTGTAGTCTTTCGGCCGTCAAGGCAAGGGTAGCGCGTGGTCGGCAGCGTCTCAGCAAAATTTTATCACCAAACAGCCTATTAGTGTATGAATAAGCCAATAGATGACCTTTTTGAACAGGCGCGTGCCTCTTTGAAGGCCAATATGCCACTAGAACAAGTGGAAAAACTTGTTCAGCACTCAGCAGGCACTGCGTCTTTCTGGACGTGGAAAATGATTATTAGTAGCATGAGTATCATAGGAATTATTATTGCCATTACTGTAGGAAGTTTTTTAACGATAACTCCCCCTCCACCCACTGCAGAACAACCACAGACAGTTGTTAATACCATATCCAACAGCTCGCCTGTTTATAAAATCACGGAACCTAATACACTACCTATTTTAGAAGATTCTAGTAGTCCTAGTTCTTTTGTCAATCATACATGGTTTCAAGAAGAAGCAGCTCAACCTATTCCAGTAGCATCCTTGGGTGCTTCTACTACTGCTTTGCTCGATTCTTTGGGTCCTAAAAAAACCTTTACAGAGTACACCTTGGAGATTCGCAAAGATAACTCTGAGAAGGAATTGAAAGCCTTGCAACAGGAATTAAAAAATTATGGTATTAAACTCCAAATCCAACAACTCAATTATCATCCTGACAATACGATTAAGCGATTTAAGGGGCGTTTTGAGACGGATAGTTTGTTTTGCAGCACTCAAATGAGCCAACATGAATTTGACATACAGGGGGCTTTCAAAAGTATGCAGTTTACTTTTAGGGTGGCCAACGAAAAAGAGCTAAAATACCTCAAAATACAATCGGATGATTTTGAAGAAACAATCGAATGTTATGATGATAATGTTTTGAGCAGCACGGCCCAGGCCAAACGTATAGCCAAAGAAACAGAACGGGCCATGCGACTTGCCGAACGCCGTTTGTTCCAAGTGCAAATTGAAAAGGAAATGGCACAGCGACAAATGCAAATGGCCATGCGAGAGGCGGAGCGTTCCAGAGCGAATATTTTGCGCCTAAAGGCGGATAGTATTCAAATCTGGACTCAAAAACCCAATGAAAGAAGGGTTTTTATACAGCATTTGAATGTAGATTCTACCCAAAATATTAAGTTTTTATTCAAAGACTTGGAGGAGCAACTGGAGTCCTTAGATGTTTTAACAGAAGAGGGCTTGTTGGATATGGATAGTATTTTATTAAAAAATACCCTTAAAAATTACTCCAATGAATTGCGTTTTGAACTAGAAAACACCCGATTGGATTTGCAAAAAGAGCTAGATGAGCATTTGCGCTTTCAGAAAGCTATAGAAATAGAAGTAGAGGAGGAAGTGGAACGAGCTGTAGAGCTGGAGCTAAAAAAGGTACTTGAAGAGCATGAAATAGAGGTGTTTGATACCGATGATAAAGCTTACCTAGAAAACAAAGCAGATAGCCTAGAGGCAGAAGCCAAACGCCTACGAAAAGAAGCCAAAAAACTAAAAAAACTAGCCAAACAGGCCAAGAAGAAATAAAACCAACCAAGGTATTTTGATAAGGAGTGGGATAGCTTTCGCAAGAAGGCTGTCCCATTTTTTTTATTGCCTTATGCTATGCCGAACAAATTATTTGTTTTTTTTATAAAATGCTTTAAAATTTTATTTCCTTTTTGTACTTTCGTACCAAATTCCCATAAATAGATAACAATATTTTTTATATCCCTAAAAAATATTTATACAAACCGTATAGTTCCCCTTTTAATTTCTAATTATTTATTAAACAAAAACTAATGAAAAGGATACTTGTCATCCTCACTGTCCTAGTGTGGAGCTTATCTGCCTGCCAAAACAATTGCACGATTCCCTTTACTGATCTGACCAATTTTTCTACAACTGATACTACCAATGCCACCCAAACTTCCCATGCTCTTTTAGAGATAGGTATTGTATATGAAAGTATGTCAGGCAATGTTATGATTACAGGTGGTTTGTGTACCAATCCTAAGTGCAATTTTGCTAGTGACCACACTACTGATTCTCATGTATATGGCTCTATTGAAACAGCTGAATTGGGTATTACCAATGAAGTTATTAGATGTAGGTGTAAGCACGGCTGCCATTCCAAATTAAAGAAAAAACCATAAGACCACTTCTAGCTACAGAACAAACTACTTTTCTCACCAACAAATATTCCTCAATTGTCGATAACTGCCGACAAATACATTACCATCCACATAGCCCTCTATGCCTGATAATTCCATTTCGTCGCTATACTGCCAAAAATACCAATCCAATTGGAGTGGCGGCTGGCGGCGGCTGTAGCGTGCAATCCAAACCAAATGGTCGGGAAAAGCGTGGTGCAAATGCCGTTGGTACAAATCTAGGGAAGCGTAAATAATGGGGCGGATTTTATAGTGTTCTTCTACGGTTTGAAGCCATACCGTGAGGTCTTCGATCAGGCGTGCTTTGTCTACTTTGTCCACGTTTTCTACATCCAGCACAGGGGGCAAATCGCCTTTGCGTAGTTTCACCGTTTTGATAAATTGTTTGGCTTGCCAAAGCGGACTTTGCTCCGCTCTATAAAAATGATAAGCCCCACGAAGCACCCCTGCTTTTCGGGCAGTAGCCCAATTATAATCAAAATAAGGATCTTGATAGCTGCTCCCTTCTGTAGCTTTTATAAAGGCAAATTGTACGCCTGCCTCTTGTTTCAGCACATTCCAATCTACATCAAGCTGATAACGAGAAACATCTACACCCTGTACGGCATATTTTTGGGCATCATGTTGGAGCAAAGTGCTAAACAAAAACAGCAACACTAAGTAGATAGGATATAGGTAGAACCGCAGATTGATTTTATGCCAAGCCTTGAGCAATTTCCAAGTGGTAGAAAACATATGGGATGGGGTTAATTGGGTTATACATCCTCCTCTACAGGAGTGGGTTTTTCTTTTATTTTTACTTTTCTAATAATGAGGCGAGTGCCTTTATCATAAAAAATATACGACCAAGCCCAATTGACAAAAACAATCAATCTGGAACGAAAATCAACCAACAGCATCAAATGCACCGCCATCCAAGCAATCCAAGCCAAGAAGCCGCCAAATTTCAGTTTATCCGTATCCACTACCGCTAGGTTGCGCCCCACTGTTGCCATAGCGCCCCTATCCTTGTATACAAAGGGTTTTGTCTCTTTTTTGTGGGCCAATAAGTTAAAATTCTTGGCCAAATGCACCCCTTGTTGTACGGCAACCGAAGCCAACATAGGATAACCTTGGGGCTGCTGTTCAGACAGCACAGCCGCTACATCGCCCAATGCAAAGACCTCTTCAAAGCCCTTGACCTGAAATTTGTCATTGGTAATAATTCGATTACCACCAGCTTTTTCGACATCTATGCCCAAGCTAGAAGCCCCCTTCACGCCTGCTGTCCAAATCAGGGTTTTGGCCTGAAAAGTTTCTTTGTTGGTGTATACCACATTACCGTCATAATCTTCTGCACGAATATTGAGCCAGACATTCACGTCTAATTTTTTTAGAAATTGCTCGGCATCTGCCGAAGATTTTTCGCTCATACCGGGTAATAAGCGGTCGGCCCCTTGCACCACATGAATTTGCATGCGCCTAATATCCAAATCGGGATAATCCTTGGGCAAAATGTAACGTTTTAGTTCGGCCAAAGCCCCCGCCAGTTCCACGCCTGTAGCGCCGCCCCCTACAATTACAAAATTCATCCAAGCATCCCGTTCTTGTATATCATCGGCATTGATGGCATTTTCAAAACTCTGCAACACTACCGAACGCAAGTTGAGGGCTTCTACCACGGTTTTCATGGGCATAGAATACTTTTGGATATTCTCCAAACCAAAAAAATTGGTCACCGCTCCTGTTGCTAGAATCAAGTAATCATAATCCAACTCCCCTACCGAAGTATACACCATCTTTTTGTCAGTATCTACTTGGTGTACTTCTGCCATTCTATAGTGAAAGTTTTTTTTGTGCTTAAATACCTTGCGAATGGGATAAACAATAGAATCGGGTTCTAGCCCTGAACTGGCTACTTGATACATCAAGGGCTGAAAGGTGTGGTAGTTGTTTTTGTCAAACAAAACCACTTGATAATGCTTGGTATTGATGTTTTTGACAAATTTGAGGCCGGCAAAACCACAGCCAATCACTACAATGCGAGGGAGGTCACGATGTGGTATATTCATGGTTGGAAATGTATTTTTTAATGCTGTTTACCTGTTGTAAGTTTTGGGTAGAATATCTACTTACACCAACCCGTTTTTGGGGTTTTTAGTTTGCTTTGGGGGGATTATTCTATTTTTTGAGTAGGATAATTGGATTGGGACACTCTTTTTGTTTTAGATTCGTGTATTATGTTTTTTTATTTTTAATTGTTATCTTGTAAATGAAGGATAACTTTATATAAGTTGGTTATCCACAATATGGTGCAATGTAGACTGATTTAGTTGGTTATCCACACCTTTTGTTAATATATAGGGCTTTTGTTCTGTATTGTGTTTGTACAATAGTTAGGTTTCATGAAGAAGCCTCCCGCATTTAGATACATTTGTTTTTGGCAATCGCTCAAGCAACCCTCAAAAACAAAAGAATCTAAATTATTACATCCCACAAAAAAATAGTACTTTAAAATCTATGAGCATTAACTGGAACAATATAAGACCATTAGAAAATTCTCAAAATGAAGGTTTTGAAGAATTAGTTTGTCAATTAGCTCGAAAAGAATCTATACCTAACAAAACAAAATTCATTCGAAAAGGAAAACCAGATGCAGGTGTAGAATGCTTTTGGATATTAAGCAATAATGATGAATGGGCGTGGCAAGCAAAATATTTTACAGCAAGTCTTACATCAACCCAATGGAAAGAACTTGACCATTCTGTACAAACAGTATTAGATAAACATCCTAACCTTATTAAATACATCATTGCTATTCCCAATGACCCTTCCGATGCTAGATTAAAGGGACAAAAATCGATGCTAGATAAATGGAATGATAGAGTTTCTAAATGGGAAGGTTGGGCATCAACAAAAGGTTTAACAGTAGAGTTTCTTCCTTGGTGGAGTTCTGACTTAATCGACAAACTAAGCAAACAGGAGAATGAGGGACTAAAATATTTTTGGTTTAACAAGGAGGAATTTACTACTGAGTGGTGCAAAGAACAAACAGAAATGTCTATTCTTGACTTAGGAACTAGATATACTCCAAACTTTAACCCTGCTCTCAATGTTGAATTAAATATAAGTAAAATATTTAATGGGTTATCTAGAAACAAAGAATTCGTCTTAGAAATTACTGAATTATTTGATGAACTATTAACAACAGGAAAAAAGGTTATTCCTGACCCAAGTATAAAACAAATAAAGCATCATGCTACTAATTTTCAAAATTTCTTAAAAGACCTCCATAGCCTCTTTCTTAATACGGATTTCCAAGGAGTTGATTTAATCCCTGTAAGCACTTTTCTTGCCTTATTAGAAAAAATAAAACAAGCTAAGTCAGATATCCTTTTATTCTACATCGAGGAAGAAAGTAAAGCTCAAAACAAAGAATCTAGCAACTATGGATATTACACAAAATATGGTCGAGAAGCTAGTTCTATAAATAGATTTGATAAAGCGTTTCGTACTTTTGTTTCTTTCTTAGAAGGTATTTCCGTTAATTTAGCTAATAATCCCTTTCTATTATTAGATGGAGAAGCTGGCATTGGCAAATCGCATTTATTAGCCGATGTTGTGAAAACAAGAGACAATCAAGACCTAGTCAGTCTTTTCTTTTTAGGTCAACACTTTGTTACCGAAGAAGACCCATGGACTCAAATATTCAGTAAAAACCAAATTAGATGTTCTGTTGATGAATTTTTGGGTGCACTAAATTCAAAAGCACAAGTATCTGGTTCTAGATGCTTACTTTTCATTGATGCAGTAAATGAAGGAAAAGGAAAATTATTCTGGAACTCGAACATCAATAGCTTTTTGTCAAAAATTAAAAAACACGAATGGCTTGGTATTGTTTTTTCAGTTCGAACATCCTATAAAAAATTACTTTTTCCAAAAGAAAAAATTACTTCTAACAATTTAGTTATCTACACTCACCATGGGTTTTCAAATCAAGAGTATGAAGCATCTAAATTGTTTTTCAACTTTTATAATATTGAGCTTCCAAGTATACCGTTTCTAAATCCTGAATTTCAAAATCCACTTTTCCTATTATTGTTTTGTGAAGGTTTAAAGAAAGCAGGTCATAACAGGATTCCTGATGGGTTTCAAGGTATCTCATCTATAATTGAGTTTTTTATAAACAGCATAAATAAAACTCTATCATCCCCAACAAGACTCAACTATCCAATACATATTAATATAGTTCAAAAAGCCATCAATAAGCTAATTACTTACAAAATTGAAAATCAACAAAGATATATATCCTATGAAACGGCTTACCTTATCACAACAAATCTGTCAAAAGAATATAACATTAGACAAGGTTTGTTAGAAGAGTTAATTTCAGAGGGTATTCTCTCCAAAAATTTATTTTGGAAAGGTGATGATAAATATGAAGAGGGTATTTACCTTGCATATGAAAGGTTTGAAGACCACCTTACTGCAAATGTTCTCATAGAAAATTTAATAGAGAGTAGCAAAGTTTGGTATGCTTCTCTTGTCAAATTGTTTAGCAAAAATTACTTTTTCAATAAAGCAATAAAGCCTAATGGAATTTTACACAAATACATCAAGGATGAAAATACTTGCTGGATAAACACAGGTCTAATTGAAGCATTAGCCGTTCAACTTCCCGAGAAATTAAATATAGAAATTTACGAAATAGTCTCTCAATCTGTCAAGAATAGTGTTCCTATCATTGAATCTTTTATCAAAAGTCTGCTCTGGCGTAAAACCGAAACGACTTCAAAAAAATTAACCTCATATGTAAATTCCACAATAGCTCAAGACTATGAATCAGATGAACTATTTCTAAACACGATAATATCAATTACAACAATACCTGACCACTATTTTAATGCAGAGATGCTTCACAAGTACTTAAACAAGTATAATTTAGGGGATAGAGATTCATGGTGGAACCGTTTTCTAAAAGAAAACTATTACAAATCCTCCGCTGTCAAAAGGTTAGTAGATTGGGCTTGGGATACAAAAGATAAAAAACATATTTCTGATGAGTCAATATTATTAAGCTCTACAACATTAGCATGGTTTCTCACAAGTACCAATCGTGAACTTCGAGATTCTTCGACTAAAGCTTTAATTAGTCTCTTAGAAAATAGAATACATCTTCTAGTTTTACTCCTAAAAAAATTTGCTGATACTAATGACCCATATATCTATGAAAGACTTTTTGCAGTTGCTTATGGTTGTGCAATAAGAACAACTCAAAGGGGGAAACTAATAGAATTATGCCAATATATTTTCAATGTTGTCTTTGATAAAAATCAAATATATCCACATATTTTACTTAGAGACTACGCTAGAGGTGTTATCGAGTATGCAGCATATCTCAATCTTAAATTAGAGTTTGATATTTCAAAAGCTAGACCTCCTTATTCTAGTCTTTGGTCAAATGACATTCCTACAGAATCTGAGTTAAAGATAAAATATGACAAAAAAGAATATTTCCACCTATGGGAATCAATTATGGAATTTGGAGATTTTGCCAGATATATCATTGGTACTAACTCCCATTCAACTGATTGGAGTTCTTATAAAAGGGATGAAAAACCTATTGATAGAGATGCGATTTTTATTAATTTCAAATCAAAACTATCCATTAATCAAACAGATTTACTAGAGAATCTTACACCTTATAATGAAAATTTCGACGATTTACCTCCTGATTTTTCAAACTTATCAGATGAAGAGTTAGAAGAACTTATAGCTACACTTGGAGCCAATTATATCGGAGGAAACGAAGAACCTATTGATGAACCATTTGATTTTTCATTTTCAACAAATAGAAAAAATGAACAAGAATTAAAACTGGCTAAGGAGGCTTTCAAAAAATCTTTATCGCCTCAGTTACTAAAAGAATATGAAACAGAAATTGAACCATTCTTAGATAGCGATAATAACATAGCTAAAAGTAATAGTTATTTTAATTTAAAAATTGCTCAACGATACATTTTTGATAAAGTCATAAAACTTGGATGGCAACCAAAACTTCATTTAGAATTTGATAAACTAATTGGTACAGGTAGAGCAAGAGATACACAACCACATGAAAGAATTGGTAAAAAATATCAATGGATTGCTTATTATGAATTCATGGCAAGACTTTCTGATAACTTTGCTAAATATGAAGAGTGGAGTTTCTCAAATAAAAAATTTACAGAATATGAAGGTTCATGGGCTCCTTTTATTCGTGACATAGACCCAACTATACTAATTAAGAACACTGGCAAAAATCAAAAAGAAAATTCTTTAAATCATTGGTGGTTAAAAAACGGATATACCAATTGGGAGCTTGAAAACAAGAAATGGTTAGAAAAATTCGACGATTTGCCTAGTCCAGTTAAATTAATAAATCCTTTAGATGAAAATAATGAGGAATGGTTAATTCTTGAAGGTCACCCTTCTTGGTCAGAAGAAAAAAAGATTGGAGAGGAAAAATGGGATCAGCCTAGAAAAAACCTTTGGTATCAAATTAGAAGCTATCTTGTTTCAGTAGATGAATTCGAAACCTTAAAAAAATGGGCACTAAAACAAGATTTTATGGGGCGTTGGATGCCAGAATATTCTGATAGATACGAAGTGTTTAGTAGAGAATATTACTGGTCTCCAGCCTATGAGTATTTCAACAAAGAATACTATAATGGTATAGTAAACAGAAATATTCATGATCAAGACACAGGTAAACTCATTGGTTCAGCTATGCTAACAGCCGAATCATTTTTATGGGAAACTGGCAATGATAAATCCAAAGAGGATTCTTTTCGTTTTCTAAAACCAGCCAAACATATTTATGAAAAAATGAATATGCAATTTGCAGAAGAAGAAGGGAGTTTTATTGATAAGAAATCCCATTTAGTGTGTTTTGACCCATCAGTAAATTTTGATTCCACTTCTTATTTGCTGATAAAGAAAAAACCTTTTGTTAAGTATCTAAAAGAGAATAACCTCAAAGTAATATGGACTGTTTTAGGGCAGAAAAATATTTTGGGAGGTCACTCAAATAGAGCAAACCATCGTGGACAGTTAAATATCAGTGGAGCATATTACCTAGCAAATAACAATGATATAAAAGGTAATCTAACACCTCGAAAGCCATAACGCAAAAGGCATACACATTGGCAAATTTGCCAAAGAGTATGCCTTGCCAACGCCACAAAAAAACACGAAAACCTAACAATATGCATATAGCCATTGGGGTCATATTTCGGGTGCAAAAAGTGCCGTTTTCACTCCCAGAGCGCCAAATCTACGATTTGACGATTGCTGGAAAATTTAATCGAAAAATCGTAGATTTGGCTTCGTGCAGATGCTTGGGTTTCGTTCTTTGAGCTTCCCCAACGTTATATGCACCAACGTTATAGACCATTAGCGATATTACAATTTTTTTTTAATGCTTTGGTATACATCATATTACACATCTTATAAAATTTTAAAAAATATATAGCCCTTTATTATTATTCAATATTGCTCAATGGGGAGCATGGGGAGTTGCCATCATGAATTTGATTGGATTTATTTACCTTCTTTGTAAAGATAGAAAAAACTCTAAAAAGATTAGTGACACAGAAAAAGCAGTAAACCAACTTGAAGCACTTACTCAAGAACTACAAACACACTCCAATCTTTTTGAGTCTCAAAATGAAATTTTAGTTGAGAAAAATGAAATTTTTATAAATCACCTTGAGACCCAAAAAGAAACTCTAAATAGATTAATAGGCATTCAAGAGCAAAATAAAGCTATCGAAGAGCAAAATAAAGCTATCGAAGAGCAGAAATTAATATTAGCTGAAGAAGAAAAGCAAAGAAAAGAAGAACTAGAAAAAATTAATGCTAAACCAAGATTGAAAATTCATTCCTTTTCATCAAAATGGTTTGAAAACTCTTGCAGTATTAATCTTATAAATGGTGGAGAAGTAGCCAAAATCAAAAAAATTGAATTAGTCGATATTGAAGAAGTTAGAATCTCTGCTCAAACCCCACATGATGTAGCAAAAGATCAAACCTACAAAATAAGTTGGAGAGGTTGGGGAGAAAAATCGCTAAGATGGGGATTCAAAACTAAAATAACATATGAGGATAAGTTAGGTAATACTTACTCTCAAATATTCAAATTTCATTCAAATAATAAATATAATTTAGACCCTATAATCGAAGAAACAGAAGAGAAAAAATAACACAGTGCCTAATTGGAATTATTTCTTGGTGGGGAATAGGATATTAAGGAATACGGACTATATAACGTAAACATAGGGCATATTATGACTGAACCATACAGTGTTCCGGGTAATCCTAAAAAAAAGAATGAGATAAGTAAAAAATTTACTTACCCCACTCTAGATAGCTTACTCTGTAGGATTTCTATTAAAACCTATAGGAGTTCTTTTTGCTATTGGTTCGGGATTGGAATCTGAACCTTCATTTTGCAGTCTAGCCATACTTAATTCATGATTGCGTTTCGATTCTTCATTAGCGTAATACGCAACTAAAGCAAGAAGCAAAATTAAAAAAGTAAAGCTAGTTGCAAACTTAAAATTAGAACTAGACATAAAATAAAAATTAAAATAAAAAAATATCAACAGAGTGTTTCTATTAACTTATGACTGCGTTAGAGTACACTGAAAATGCTTTTTGTTGATCTTGCATACATATTAGTCTGGGAGTCGCAAAGCATTTATTGAGAATAATGTCGTCTAATTCTTATTGTATCTCCTATCAGAATGTTTTTTGTTGAGCAATATTACTCTAATATAGTTTTTCTTGCTAACAAATTGTATTAAGAAACAAAAATTCAAAACATTTTGTTTTTTAATATCGTTTATAAACCAAAAAAATTGAACTAATTAACCAAAAACTATATAAATAAATCCAATAGATAAGGTAATTTAAAGCTACAAAGATTGATTCCATCTGCCCCTCTACAAACACAGCAATCTTTCTCATTTTAAAGCAGATTTAAGATAACTGGAGGAAAAGAAATCAAAATTGGAAAGTCCTGTAAATTTAAAATCTTCAAAGATTTTGGGATGTGACTGTGCATTAATGCCTGTGACCCTTGTTCCTTCCCGAAATAATACATTCCAATACTTCAAATCTACTACTTCCATCAAGAAGCTATCATTAGAAGTTGCAATGAGTTGGATGTTATTTTCTAGGGCAGTTAATAAAAATTTGCCAAGTTTAGTAGCTCTATCATAATCTAAACCTTCACAAAGATCATCTATAAAGAAGGTAGCCGTCTGCTGTTTGCTCCTTAAATACTGAAAATAAATAAGTAGAGCCAATGCTCTATACATTCCCTGTGAAATTTGAAACTGCGTGGTCTTTCCACTAACATCTTTTTCTTTTAGAAAAAGTACGGGTATATTGCCTAGTTTTTCTAGTTCTATAGATACCACTTCATATCCTAAACCATTCAACTTATCAATCACATTATCTCTATCTAGTATACTTAGTGCTTCATACATTCTTGGTAATTCTGCAATTGCCTTTACAGAACTATAGTCAGTACCATCAATAGACATAAGAGGATGTAAACTCCCAAACTTTAACGCATAAGATTGCTCTGCCCACATTGCTATTTCTTCCAAATAAGGAAACTTTTTAACATCTCTATAGGATAATGTTTTAAGTTGCATTTCTTATTGTTTAAATAACAGAAGCCCAGCCCTACTCCACCTCTTCCAATGATTCTATCAAAATATCCAAGATAGCACTCGCCGCCTTGGCAATCACCGTTCCCGGACCAAATACCCCTGCCACCCCAGCTTGATACAAATAATCATAATCCTGTGCAGGAATCACCCCTCCTGCCACTACCAAAATATCAGGTCTGCCCAAGGCTTCTAAGGCTTCGATAATTTCGGGTACGAGGGTCTTGTGGCCGCCAGCTAGAGAAGATACGCCCAGAATATGCACATCATTTTCTACCGCCTGTTTGGCGGCCTCTTTGGGTGTTTGGAATAGCGGCCCAATATCCACATCAAAACCCAAATCGGCAAAGCTGGTAGCAATCACTTTGGCCCCTCTATCGTGTCCATCTTGGCCCAATTTGGCCACCATAATACGAGGCCGGCGGCCCTCCAATTCGGCAAACTGATCGGCCAATTGTTGCGCCTGTTGAAAGTCTTGGTTTTTGGCAATTTCCTTGGAATAAATCCCTGAAATGGCTCTTGTATTGGCTTTGTAACGGCCGTATACTGCTTCTAGGGCATCGGAAATTTCGCCCAGTGTAGCCCGAACACGCGCCGCCTCTACCGCTAGGGTTAGTAGATTGCCTTCCTTGGTTTGGGCAGCTTGGGTTAATGCCGCTAGGCTTTTTTGTACCGCAGCTTCATTGCGGGTAGCTTTGATTTGCTCCAAGCGTTTGACTTGTGCTTCTCGTACGGCTTGGTTGTCTACTTCCAGAATATCAATAGGGTCTTCTTCGTCTAAGCGAAAAACATTGACCCCAATAATTTGGTCTTTGCCACTATCAATACGGGCTTGTTTGCGAGCGGCGGCTTCCTCTATCCGCATTTTGGGCACGCCAGTTTCAATGGCCTTGGCCATGCCGCCCAATTCCTCTACTTCTTGTAAGTGCTGCCATGCTTTTTGGACCAAGGCATTGGTCAGGGATTCTACATAATAAGAACCCGCCCAAGGGTCAATAGCCTTGGTAACATTGGTATCGTTCTGAATGTACAATTGGGTATCTCGTGCAATGCCAGCCGAAAAATCAGTGGGCAAGGCAATGGCTTCATCAAAGGAATTGGTATGCAGCGATTGGGTGCCGCCAAATACAGCCGCCATAGCCTCTATGCAGGTTCGAGCCACATTATTAAACGGATCTTGCTCGGTCAAACTCCAGCCCGAAGTCTGGCAATGGGTTCTCAACATCAAGGATTTTACGTTTTTGGGTTCAAACTGCTGTACCAATTTGGCCCACAGCATACGCCCAGCACGCATTTTGGCAATTTCCATAAAATGGTTCATACCAATGCCCCAAAAGAAGGACAAACGAGGCGCAAAAGCATCAATATCCAATCCAGCTTTGATTCCTGTTTTGATGTATTCTAAGCCATCCGCCAAGGTGTAGGCCAACTCCAAATCGGCAGGTGCGCCTGCCTCGTGCATGTGATAGCCACTGATAGAGATGGAATTGAATTTGGGCATATTCTGAGCCGTGTATTCAAAAATATCGGCAATAATTTGCATGGAGGAAGCGGGCGGATAAATGTAGGTGTTTCGCACCATAAATTCCTTGAGAATATCGTTTTGGATAGTGCCGGCTAGGGCTGCCTGATCTACGCCTTGTTCTTCGGCTGCTACGATATAAAACGCCATGATGGGCAGTACAGCGCCATTCATAGTCATAGAAACCGACATCTTATCCAGTGGAATTTGGTCAAACAAGATTTTCATATCCTCCACACTATCTATAGCTACGCCTGCTTTTCCTACATCGCCTAGTACTCGTTCGTGGTCAGAATCATAGCCTCGGTGTGTGGCCAAATCAAAGGCTACGGACAAGCCTTTTTGGCCTGCGGCTAGGTTTCTTCTATAAAAAGCATTGCTCTCCTCGGCGGTAGAAAAACCAGCGTATTGGCGAATGGTCCACGGCCTAATGGCATACATGCCCCCATAAGGCCCGCCTATAAAAGGAGGAAGCCCTGCTGTGAATTCGTGATGGCGCAAACCCTCTACATCCTTTGAAGTATAATGAGGTTTGATTTCAATTTTTTCAGAGGTTTCCCAAGTTTGCTGCTGCTGCTTGGAGGTTTCTGTCCATTGATTGGGATTGATGCTAGAGAAATCTGGTCGCTTCATGCCTAATTGTTTAATTGTTGAATAGCCAAGATAAAGTTTTTCAACAAAATTTTGAGAAATTGTAGGCTTGCAGTTCTCAAAGACTGTTGGCTAAGAGAAATATCCTATTAATTGTATATCTTCCATAATACCAATCCATACTCAAAATTAGTATTATGTTCTTCGATATTGGCGCGTCTACTGCGTTATTTTTATCAGCCGTAGCGCTGCTATGGCTAATAAAAATGCCTTGTATCCACATCCAATCTCTTTGAACCTATTATCCTACTTCTAAATATGGATTGGTATAACAAGCCACTTACCATGATGGTTGTTCTCTTGTTTGTTTTTGTTATTACGGTTAGTAAGATTAGTTCTTTACAAATTTTTGTGGGCTAATATGTCTTCTATATCTTAGTTTATTTCCTATTTTTAGGATTACTTACACCAAATCAGATCAATTAATTCTCATAATTCCTTACCAAATGAAACTCTTTATTATTGGATTTCTTCTTTGGGTATGTCATGGTATGTTATCTGCACAGTCTTTCCGAAATGGGCTAGAAGGTCGCTGGGAGGATGATGTTTCTACCAGTAGTTTTTCGTTCCAGTTGATGGTTGATGACGATTACTTATCCTTTTTAAAGATTCCACAAGCCAAAATTCTCGACAAACCTGCTGTACCTCGCAAAAAACTCCGCACCTACAAATGGCTGGACGGGCAACATATTCGCTATGCTCGATTGCCTGATAAAGATCCACTGCGTGCCAAACAAAATCCCCCCAAACACTCCTTGATGCGAGTAGATTCTATTGTCAAGGATTTGCTCTATGTTACCTTATCCGATGGGGAATGGCCCAAAAAAGAGCTGGATTCTATCTTAAACGCTAGTGATAGTTGGCGGCCGCTGTTTAGCGATCGAAAAATACGTTACCGTCGCCTCAATTTGCAAAAGCAACTCAATAGAGCACGCCTGCTGGGTTTGTGGGAAGATCGCAACTCCAAAGACTCTGTATCTTTGCAATTTTATGTAGAAAAGGGTGTTTTTGGTTTTTCTAAAGTACACAAAAAGGATTCGGCCAATCCTACGGCCATTAAACCCAATGGAGGCTATGATTACTACTGGATTACAGATAATGTATTGTATTATCGCCGCCAAAAACAAACGGCTTACACCGCTAACAAAACCAATAACAACCCCAATGTTTATGTACTGATGCGTATTGACCAACTGGATAGAAATACCCTCAAGGTAACGCTTTCGGCTCGTCCATTTGACAAGGCTGGATTGGATTATATCAAGAATGAAAACAACTTGGATGTTTATTTTCAAGATAATAAATTCACCTACAGGCGCATTCCTATTGTAGAGGAACCTTCTGGGCCCGATTCGTAATGATACAAAAAAAGAAGTGGCAAATGCACAACTAGCATTTGCCACTTTTATTTTGCAATAAGGCTACAAAGCTGCTACACCGCTACATCATACTCCCGCAAAGCACTGTTCAAGGATGTTTTTTTATCGGTACTTTCTTTGCGTTTTCCGATAATTAAAGCACAAGAAACCTGATAAGAGCCTGCTGGAAATTCCTTGGTATAGCTTCCAGGGATAACCACAGAGCGAGCAGGTACACGGCCTTTGTACACCACAGGTTCCTCCCCCGAAACATCAATAATTTTGGTAGATTGTGTAATGGTTACATTGGCTCCCAATACTGCCTCTTGTTCTACACGCACGCCCTCTACCACAATACAGCGAGAACCAATAAAGCAATTGTCCTCGATAATAACAGGAGCAGCTTGTAGGGGTTCTAATACGCCACCAATCCCTACACCACCACTGAGGTGTACATTTTTGCCAATTTGAGCACAAGACCCTACCGTAGCCCAGGTATCGACCATCGTTCCACTGTCTACATAGGCACCAATATTCACGTAGCTGGGCATCAAAATAGTACCAGCAGCCACATAAGCACCATGACGAGCAATAGCATGTGGCACCACACGAACCCCTAGCTCGGCATAGTTTTTCTTTAGTGGAATTTTGTCATGAAACTCAAAAGGTGGCACTTCTATCGTTTCCATTTTTTGGATAGGGAAATAAAGCACTACTGCCTTTTTGACCCATTCATTTACTTTCCAGCCATCTCCATCTGGCTCTGCTACACGCAATTCACCCTTATCTAACAAGTTGAGTACTTCTCGAATATGATTTTGAGTAGCAGTTTCTTTGAGCAAGTCCCGATTGTCCCAAGCCTGCTCTATAGCGTTTTGTAATGTTGTCACGACTATTTGTCTATTTATGATAAAATAAAATCTCCCTTAGTTTTTTTGTTGTGCTTCACTTGCAGCAGTGGCTCCTGCCAATTGTTTTAGGATTTCAGGATGCTGTTTTAAGAAATAATGCCAATAATAACTGCTTATAAAAACAATGGCAGGTCCAAATTGTGTGGGCTGATGAAAGTGTAAGGTTACTTTTTGCCACAAGAACACTTTAGTTTCTTCTACCTTGGCAATACTATCATAGGTATACTGCAAGGATTTGACAAAATTGGACACATATAAATGCTGTTCGTCCATAGCTACCCATTTGATTTTGGAAAAAAGCAGATAATATAAACCTGCTGTAGAAACCACAAAGGAGGCCATTATCAAACGTGCCGCCATTGGTGTAAGTGGCGCTCTAATCTCTTCCAAATCGCTGAAAAATAAAACAATGGTAAGGCCACCAAAAAAGGTAAACCAACACATAGGAAGTAACAATTTTAGGGTTAAAGTCCAAGGGGAAGATACCACTTGCATAGCTGTCATTGATTGATCTAAAAATTATACAATAGTACAGCTTTTTTTTGAGAGCTTGGTCTTGCCAAGAACAAAAAGCCCAATCTCGTTTCTCTTAGGATAGTTTGCTGACAATCCTACTTCCATTTATTAACCATATACACCCCTATCAAAATCAAGACCATCCCAATATAGTGCATAGTATACAATTGCTCGCCATCTAATACGCCCCACATCACCGCTACCACAGGTATAACATAGGTAACAGCCGTGGCAAATACCGTAGAAGTCATTTGGATAAGAATATTAAATAAAACCAAGGCTATGGCTGTGCCTACAATGCCTAAAATAGCCAAATAACCCAAAGCATACCAAGAGGCTGGCGTGCTTCCTACTACTGTCCAAAAATTGGTGGTTGATAAATACAATAAGGCTACAGGCCCAATAGATAACATAGCTACCGCTGTAAGTGGCAGTGGCTCCACATCGCCTAACTTGATTTTGAGCAAATTGACATTGATACCATAACAAATGGTAGCAATTACGACCAAAATGGCATATTGATTAATGGAGCCTAATGCGCCTTCTGCTTGCACCAAACTCAAGCCTATGGTTCCGATAAATCCAATGATTAAGCCTAGGAGCTGTTCTTTTTTCCAAGCTGTTCTGAAGCATACAATTCCAATAACAAAGGCAAAAATGGGGGTTAATCCATTGAGAACACCTGCAATAGAACTCGCTAGACTAGTTTCGGCCGTGGCAAACAAAAAAGCAGGAATAAGATTACCTAGAAAACCTGTGATGACCACATACCCTAATTTGTTCTTAGGAATTTTAGACAAGGAAGGAATGGCCCAAGGCAGCAGTACCAAAAAAGAAAATACAACCCTGAGGGCACCTACTTGCCCCGGTTCATAAAAATCTAATCCACGTTTGATTAGAATGAAGGAACTGCCCCATATTAGGGAAAGTACCACAAATAGAAAAATAGGCAAATACTTGGGTGCAGGTGTATTAACAGTTAGCTGGTCTTTCATTTGTCTGATAATGCCATAAAGGTTGCATAAATTGGGTGCAATATTAATACATTTCGAGTAGTTCTTTGTTCTCAAACAAAAAAACGTGTCTTTAGAATCATTCTACTAAAGACACGTTTTAAGTTTATGCACGGTACTTGTTGGCACTTACAAAGCAGCTCCTCCTCTTAATGTTTCGGAGAAATTAGGTCGGTTACTAGTAGCTGTTCCTACAAACTCATAAGTCGCCACGGCACCATGTCCTTCTAACACCCCTTCGACTTGTTTGCAAATCAAATTCTGAGCATAAAAAAGGTGCTCTGTTTGTAGAGATTTTGGTCGATATTCTGATTGGTCAGACATATTTTGGGCACTATACAAGGCTTGAATAGCAGGCTCCAAAGCAGCTAGGTGTACATTAGAAGACGTAAAAGCCTCACCGTGCTGCTCTGTCATGTGCTGGCTGAGATTTGTCCAGTGTTGTTGGGCTTCAGGAAGTTCATAATCTTTGACAGGAATATTAGTACTGATAAATGGTACAACCTGATTTTCTTGCATGGCCAACGTTCCTACGATACTAACACTTTTGTTGCCTATATAATGAAAGGTATCCAAGGCTTCTATCTTGTAACTAGAAAAAACCAGTGTTCGGTTTTCTTCTTTTGTATTAATAATCTTGTAATAAGGAAGGCGTTCTTTGAGTAATTCTAAAGTTTGATGGGGGAATTCAATGGTGGGGGCTATATTTAGTGATAAAAAATCAACTCCTGAATTTTCTAAGCGTTGTTGCAATACCATTAGGTCATCGCTTTGACGCAAATTTAAATTGGCAACACGTACTGTTAATTGGGTTGGTGGATGCCAAGCTTCGGCAGTAGTAGCAACATCTTGTTCCTTCAAAAAAGAACAAATAGCAATACAAGCCATAAAGTTGAACAATATCACGGCATTTTTGCGCCAAATCAATCCAACAAATCCAGAAATCAAAAAGAATAACATGACCAACAAGGCATTGCTTGCTAAGAATTGATTGAACCAAGTATTGGCGGGGATTATAGTACCTAGTGTTAGTCCACCTACTACGAATACACCAACTGCATTGAAATAGCGCATGGAGCTAATTTTGTCAAAGTTCATAATATAATAAGATACGATTCTTTAGTGTTCAATTAATCTAAGATAGCTTACTTTAATCTTTAATCGGGAAGCAAAAAGGCTATCTTATTGTTAAGAAACTACATACTTTGCGTTAATTAAAATTGGGGTGGTCATTACAAATTTTATGCAATCTTTGAGTATCGTGAAATTATTATTCCTTTTGAATAAAATATTTGCCTTACAAAAAGGCTAAAATAGAACGCTCTGTTTTTAGAAAAACTATACTTAGTTTTGTAACGAACAAATCACTAGATTTATTATGTGCAAGCCATATAAAGTTGCCTTTTATTACATTTCATTTAGTCCAATACTGGTCTAAATGTTTTGAATACTGTAGTGGATATTGTTTTATCTGACACACTGTATCAAATAAAACAGATTGCTTCGCAAGTCTCCAAGAGGATAATCCACTCGCCCAACAAACAAATTCTATCTAAGCAACATTTTTTTCTCTTAAGCTGCTTTTCCAAAAACACTGCAAAGGTAGTCAAATCCAACTAAACGCAAAATATCTATAGCGATAAAAAGTTCATTATGAAGGCTTCCAACAAGAAAAACATCTATTTTGCTTCTGACTTTCACCTTGGCGCACCTGATGCAAATAGTAGCCGTCTGCGCGAACAAAAAATTTTACGTTGGCTCACTATGATTGAACAAGATGCCAAAGCACTGTACTTAGTAGGCGATATTTTTGATTTTTGGTTCGAGTATAAAACAGTTGTTCCCAAAGGTGCTGTACGTTTGCTGGGCAAACTAGCCCAAATGAGTGATGCAGGGGTTGATATTCATTTTTTTGTGGGCAACCACGATCTTTGGATGGCCGATTATTTTCCCAATGAGCTGGGCATTACGGTACACCACCAGCCTATTCAGATTACCCTATCAGGACAGCATTTTATGATTGGTCATGGCGATGGCTTGGGCCCCGAAGATTATGGCTACAAACGCCTCAAGAAAATATTTACCAACCGCTTTTGCCAATGGCTTTTTAGATGGTTGCACCCTGATTTGGGTATTCGTCTAGCTCAATTTTCATCCAAAACTAGTCGTACCGCTCAAACAGAACCCGAACATTTTTTGGGTGCTGATAAGGAATGGCTACTGCTCTATTCTAATTTTAAACTAAAATCCTATCCGCACTTAGACTATTTTATTTTTGGTCATCGCCACCTTCCACTTGATATTTTATTAGAAAATGGGCACGCTCGTTACCTTAATTTGGGAGAATGGTTCAACTCTTGTACTTATGCAGTGTATGATGGTCAACAACTGCAATTAATGGCCTTTGAGAATCCGTCATTTGAACCTTATTCTATTGCTAATTCTTCTTCCTTATGATTTATTTGCGTATTTTTTTGATTGTTGGGTTTATGCTGCTTGGCGTAGCATGCTACAGCCAAGACCAATACCATTTCCAGCCTCTAAAAAGCATCCCCCAAGCAGCCCGTTGGATGGAGGTCGATAAAATGCAGCAATTGTATCTATTGGTGGGAGACAATGACTTGCTCAAATACGACAACAAGGGAAATTTAATCTTTCAGTTTAATGAGAATAATTTGGGCCCTATCTCCTACATAGACGTGAGCAATCCTTTTCGCATTTTGGTCTATTATGATGACTATGCCACGGTAATTTTTTTGGATCGAACCTTGAGCGAACTGCAAAGACATGACTTATCAGCATTGGATTTGCCACAGGTAGAAGCCTTGGGCACGGCTTCGGACAACAATTTGTGGCTGTTTGACAACAATACGTACACCCTCAAAAAATTGGATCAGAAAAATGAGGTCTTGGTCGAAAGTTTGGACTTAAACTTACTACTGCCTGAGGCTTTAGAACCGGTGCGTCTATTAGAAGCCGACAATCGCGTATATCTCAACTCTCCCAACTTAGGATTGTTAGTATTTGACTTGTTGGGCAATTATATCAAGACCATTCCATTGCTAGAATTGGAATATTTTCAGTGGCACGAAGGACAAATATTTTACACCAAAGAGAAAAAACTACAAGTCTATCATTTGTTATCTTTTCAGAACAAAAATATTGAATTACCTATTTTGGAACAGAACCTAGAACAACTCTGTATTGCACAAGACTATTTGTATGCAAAATATTCTACTAAGATTGACATCCTTCGTGTCAAAAAAAAATAATTTAACTTTTCACAACAAATAATTTGGAAATACACTGAGCTTTGTCTTATATTTGTGTCGCTTTCAACGGAAAGCAACTGGCTTCTTAGCTCAGTTGGTAGAGCATCGGACTGAAAATCCGTGTGTCGGCAGTTCGAGTCTGCCAGAAGCCACAAAGCCTTCTAACTTGTGTTAGAAGGCTTTTTTTATGCCTTTTATCTTGGCTTTACGCCAAACAGCTAGTCTTGCAAATTCTGCTCTGCCTCCTGCACCCGCTTCAAGACGGCCACTTCCAACTCCTCCAAAATTTGGTACGTTTGTTTAAAACTACTCACCGATTCACAGACCAATATAAGATAACGTGTAGATTGTTTTAGGAAAAAGCGGTGGTCGCTATTGGCTTGGATATGATCCAATAATTGTCCAAAAAACAGACTGTCAAAGAAAGGCGATTTTTGGTCATTGATAAAATAGCAGCGCAATTTTCTATTTTTAAGTAAAATGCGTTCAAAACCAAGCCCTTTAGCTTTCCAGCGAATGCGAATGGCCTCAAATAAATTGGTCACCGCCTTTGGGATTTTGCCAAATCTATCCTCCAGCATACTCGCAAAGTTGTTGATTTGCTCCTCTTTTTCGATTTTATTCAATTCCTGATACAGCGAGAGCCGTTCCTGAATAGAAGTAACATACTCATCAGGAATCATCAAATCCAAATCCGATTCAATATTCACATCCTGCACAAACTCCCGTTTGTGCTCCAACTCCTCCTTGAACAAATCCTTGTAATCGGTTTCCTTCAATTCTTGGATGGCTTCATTCAGAATTTTCTGATAAGTCTCATAGCCCATATTCATCACAAACCCACTTTGCTCCCCTCCGAGCAGATTTCCTGCGCCCCGAATATCCAAATCACGCATGGCAATATTAAAACCACTGCCCAACTCCGAAAACTGCTCAATGGTTTGCAAACGCTTGCGGGCATCGCTTGTCAAGGTAGAAAGTGGCGGAGCCAATAAATAACAAAATGCTTTTTTGTTAGAACGGCCAACACGCCCCCGCAATTGGTGCAAATCGCTCAAGCCAAAATGATGGGCATTATTAATAATAATAGTATTGGCATTAGAAATATCCAACCCTGTTTCAATGATATTGGTACAAACCAACACCTCATAATACCCCTTGATAAAATCCATGAGTGTTTGCTCCAAGGCTGTAGCATCCATTTGTCCATGCGCTACAGCAATATCGGCATTGGGACACAATTCGCGAATCATGGTAGCCATATCCTGCAAGCTATTGACCCGATTGTGTACCAAAAACACCTGTCCGCCCCGTGCTACTTCTCGATCTATGGCCTCCTTAATCACCTCCCCACTAAAAGTACGCACCTCTGTTTCAATGGGCTGGCGATTGGGCGGCGGCGTATTAATAACCGACAAATCTCGGGCGGCCATCAAAGAGAACTGCAAGGTTCTGGGAATGGGCGTAGCGGTAAGCGTAAGCGTATCTACATTAACACGCATATTACGCAGCTTCTCTTTGGAACCTACGCCAAATTTTTGCTCCTCATCGACAATCAACAACCCCAAATCCTTAAATTTCACCCGCTTATTCAAGATAGCATGTGTTCCAATAAGAATATCTACCTCGCCAGCCTCCAATGCTTTGTAAATAGCCGTTTTCTCCTTAGCAGTTCTAAAACGATTGATATAATCTACCTTCACATCAAATTTTCGCAAACGCTCTCTGAAGGTTTGAGCATGTTGCAAGGCCAAAATAGTGGTGGGCACCAATACCGCCACCTGCTTACCCGCCACAATAGCCTTAAAGGCTGCCCGAACAGCAATTTCCGTTTTTCCAAATCCCACATCCCCACAAATCAAGCGATCCATCGGATAAGGCTTCATCATATCCTCCTTCACATCTTGGGTAGCCTTAGCTTGGTCGGGTGTATCTTCATAAATAAACGAAGCCTCCAATTCATTTTGCAAATAGCTATCGGGCGGAAATTCAATGCCCTGTGTTGCTTTGCGTTTGGCATACAACTTAATCAAGTCAAAGGCCAATTCCTTGATTTTTGTCTTGGTTTTGCGTTTGGTATTGGCCCAAGCATTGGAGCCCAGCTTGTGGATGCTTGGTGCTTTGCCATCCTTGCCCGTGAACTTAGATATTTTGTGCAAAGACTGGATGCCTACATACAAAATATCGTTGTCTCGGTATACCAATTTCACCGCCTCTTGAGACTTGCCCTTTAGTTCAATTTTTTCCAAACCTCCATAGCGCCCTACCCCATGATCGATATGCGTGACATAATCGCCCGGTTTTAGCTCACTCAGCGCCTTAATCTTGAGCGCACTATTTTTATCAAAACCTTTGCGTAACTGAGAACGATGATAACGTTCAAAAATTTGATGGTCGGTATAAGCGGCAATGTTCAACTCATGATCCACAAAGCCCTGATACAAGGCCGTAGGGATGGCAAACCATTTCACTTCTACATTCATATCCTCAAATATGCTGTAAAAACGCTCAATTTGCTTGGGGTTTTCGGCAAAAATATAATTGCTGATGCGGTCTTCGGAGTTGCCATTGAGGTTGTCGATCAACAACTTAAAATTCTTATTAAAATTGGGCTGAGGAGTTGTTCGGTAAACAATACTGGTATTGGGAGTTCTGGACGGCTCATTGCCCAATTCTACCACTGAAAAATTGCCCAAGGCAGTCATAATTTCACGTGGAAACAAAAAAGCCGCTTCTTGGAGCAATAGGCTTTCCTCATGACGAGCCTTGTGTACAATCGTTTCTATATTGGCGGTATCTTCTTTGGATTTTTCAAAACACAACTGTAGTTTGTCCAACAACATGGTGGCATTCGATAGCCAAATAACCGTTTCGGCTGGCAATACCTCTAGCAACGCCACTTTTTCAGTGGCTTTAAATTCTGTATTGACATTGGGTACAATGGTAACAAAAGCAATATTCTTGGTCGATAATTGAGACGTGGGATCAAAGGTTCTGATACTTTCTACCTCTACATCAAACAATTCTACCCGATAGGGATGTTCATTGCCATACGAATAAATATCAATAATGCCGCCTCGAATCGCAAACTGCCCCGGTTCATAAACAAAATCCACCCGTTTGAATCCATATTCTACCAAAATTTCATTTAAGAACGGCACATCTAGTTCTGTCCCTACCTTAATTTCGATGGCTGCCGCTCTCAGATTGCTAGGAGCAACCACTTTTTCAAACAAGGCTTCGGGATACGTCACTACAATAGCTGGTGCATTGGGATGCTCTACCAGTTTGCTCACGGTTTCTGTGCGTTGCAGCACATTGGTTCGATCCAGTTTGTCAAAGCCCATAGGACGGCGATAAGAATCGGGAAAAAATAAGGCATCTCTGTTTTTTTCGAGCAAGGCAGAAATATCATTTTGCCAGTAGGCTGCTTCCTCTTTGTCACTAGCAATAATCAAGAATGGAGCATCAGTTTGTGCATGAGTGGCAGCCACTATAAAAGCCAATTGTGAGCCAATAATACCTTTGAGTTGAATAGATGGAAAGGATTGTTGTGCCAACGTTTGGACAAGGGTTTGGGTGCGCGAATCCGTGGTATACTGCTCTAATAATTGCTTTAAGTTCATTGGTGATACTCCCTTTTTAATTGCGGCAAAGCCCTGAATAAATAAAACCAACAAAGTCAAAATTTGCACTTGTTAGTCTGCTGCAAAGGTAAGCATTATGCTTTAAGAATCATAAATGCTTTTATAACATATTTCACAAACATCCTTAGTTATGAAAAAACATTTGTTTTGGAAGCAAATAAATTTATCAAGAATACATGTTGGTTTATTGGGACTTAATTGTAGTACAATGGGGTTCAAAAATTATCCTTTGCACAAAGAACAAAATGCTATATTGTTGATTATCAAAGTAATAAAAACAAAATAACAAAAACAAAATAACTAACTGATAGCCAAACAGATATACTACAGTTGTTAGCTTTTCAATCAAAAAAGTAAAAAATCCACGAAGTATTGTTACATTCGTGATAGGAGCAATATTCTCCTATCCCCCTTCCCCTACACCAATTGTCTTACATCTTTGTACTACTATCTCTGTAAGGCTTACTGATATTTTTTTATTAATAAATAATTATAAAAATCAACATCATGTCAGAGAATTCAAATTACCCCCAGTTAGACACAGCTACCACAGAGATTGAACATTGGAATGAGGTAAGAAATGAAGAGCAGCCCACTACTACTATTTTTGATAATACTAATTCCTTTGTTCTTACCAAAGAAGCTTATGAGCAGTGGAAGAACAACTCGCCCCAACACATACATGCCTATCTAACAATCACTGACACCTCCTCTAACCATCTTAGTTTGTGGTGTGTCGATAGTGCTACAGATTTATTATTGGTAGAAGGCAACCAAGAACAGTATGAGGAAAACTTATTTGAATTTAATTGTAGTTCAGAGCTGTTTAATCCTCCTGCTTCCTTCGCTTCCAACCTTGACCTCATTACCCCCGAAGAAGCAAGTATAGCAATTACAGCTTGGGTCAATAATAAAGATACATGGGTCACCCAACAGACTATGGCTCAAACTATGGTACAAATCCTAGTTATTCCTTTTAGTGATCTTACCACACTTTTTGGCCTTCCAGATACGCAATCTTTAATTGCTCAATTTGCACTTAAAGGAGCCTCGAATGCACTGCAAGTTGATCTTATTCTTTGGAGCAAGAATATTGCAGGGAATATCAATTATAACGAGCCTAAAGATTTAATCCAGCCTGTTCCACCTTATTCTGGTTATCCAAATTCTGCTTTTCAACTGTTACAATACGCTCTATAAATTTAGAATGAACATCCCCCTTCATCTATTACCTGCTTGGTTCACACTTTTTGTAGCTGTCCTCATCAGTGGTTATTCATTCAAATGGCTCAATAATCAATTTAGATTAATCAGTCTTTTTATTTGGATTACTGCTTTTGCCAACTTATTGGGTTTGTTGTCCATCAAACATCTGGGCACCAACTTATCTATATTACCTGCATTGAGTTTGGCCACCTTGCTTATTTTTAGCAAACTATACTTAGATGAATTTTTACAAGAAAGAGCATGGAGTCTATTGATTTTGATTTTGGGGGCCATAACCATTATTGGATTTGATATATATTTTTCCTACACAGGGCTATCTGTGAGGCAATTTTACGCCCTAGGCACCGTAGCCTCTGATTTGTGTATTGTCATCTTTTGCTTGTATTACTTTTGGGTAAGCTTACAGGGGGAGGCACCATTGGATAAAGAATTGTGGATTCTGAATAGTGGATTTCTAATTTATTTTTCGATTAGCACCTTGCTGTTTTTTTCGATCAATTTTTTAGTCAATGAGTCGCTAAAGGTGGTAGCGCCCTTTTGGATGATTAATGCCTTTAGTGCCTCTTTTTTATATACTTTTCTAAGTTATAGAATATGGAAATACCACAAAGCACAAAAAAAATTCTTAAAGAACAGTAGTAATTCTTAGCCATATTCCCCTTCATCCTAAAAACACAACAATACATGGCAGCATGGCAAAATCCAGAAAACTTTGCACTTTGGTTAGCACTAGTCTTAGGATTTGTGATACTTTTGGTCGGTTTTTTTATTTTTTTTACTCGATTGTATTTTTTGCGACTCTTAAAGGAACAACAAAAAGTACAAGATACACGGGTGGCTTATCAACAGCAATTATTGGAGGATAGCATCAAGATACAAGAACGAGAACGTGGGCGTATTGCTATGGATTTGCATGACAATTTGATTTCTAAAATCAACATAGCACTCATCAGCTTGCATACCGAACAACCACTGGAATACACCAGCACTATATTGCAAGATAGCATGGTTTTGGCACGTCAAATTTCGCACAATTTGAGTCCGCCACTACTAGAAGATAGCAGTTTGCACGATCTTATGGAAGCCTTTGTGCATCCCATTCGGGCACAGCTTCAAGTCAACTTTTCTTATGGTAGAAGCAGTGAAGAGGGGTTGGATAGTGCTACCAAGCTACAATTGTTTAGAATTTTTCAGGAATTGATCAACAACGCCCTCAAACATGCCCAAGCACGCACCTTACTAGTACATCTCCACTTTGGCAAGCAGTGGATTGGGCTGTGGGTACAAGATGATGGAAAAGGATTTGAGGTAGAGGGCATGAAACGTGGCTTGGGTTTCAAAAATATCATTCTCAGAAGTGATTTGTTGCAAGGCCATTTCCATGTCCAGAGTCAGCCCCAACAAGGCAGTTCATTTTTAATTATTATCAACCGTCAAAATTATGAGCAACAATAATCCCATTCGTTTAGCTATTGTAGATGATGAACAATTAATTGTTCGGCTTTTAGAAGATTTTTTTACTAGAGAATCGAGCACAGAAGTGGTTTTTACGGCTTTTGAAGGGGTGCATTTGCTAGAGTTCGTAAAAAATAATGCCGAGGACTTGGATGTGGTGCTACTCGATTTGCGCTTACAAGAAGAGAATGGAGCCGACATTGCTGAACAATTGCGCCAAAATTATCCACACTTGCAAGTCATTATTATTTCCTCTTATTACAAAGCTTCCTTTATTGGCTACTTGCTCAAAACAGGCGTTAGTGCTTTTCTTCCCAAGGGAATTCTACCCAGAGAATTGCTCCACATTATCCAAACGGTTTATGACAAGGGCTATTACTTTCTGCCCGAACAGGTAGAGGCTATGCGTGGCCAAATTACGCACAAAGCCCCCCAACCCAAGTTTGCCACCAATGTCCAACTCACCAGCAGAGAACAGGAAATTCTCAATCTTATTTGTCAACAAAAAACAGCACAAGAAATTGCCGAACAATTATTCATTACCAAGCGTACTGTAGAAGGCCACAAAAACAACTTACTTTCCAAACTAGGCATCAAAAACACCGCAGGACTCATTGTTTATGCCATCAAAGAGGGCTTGATTGATCTCAATAGCATTCAAATCAAATAATTGCACGCCCCGCTTATCCTACCAGCATTTTACAAAAACAACACCAATACCATTTACTCTGCCCTCTAACAACGGGAGAGTAGCCTCCTCCCTATTGTCTTGATTGATAAAAAAACCTTACTTTTGCTTTTAATACCGCCTTATTCCTAATAAGCCCTATCTTGCCGTTCTAATGGTAAGTAAGTATTTATTCATTCTTATAACAAACATAATACAATGGCCGCTTTTGATGGTTTTGATCCTATTGAGGACGATTTGTATGAAGATACTCCTGAAGGGGATGCTGCTTGGTTGGCGACCCGATTTGAGGTTAGGCAGCTTTTGGGCTTAGACAAATTGCCCGATTTGCAAGGTATTTTATTTGCTATTGGCTTGCAAGAATTGGGACAATTGCGGGATGATTTTACCAAGGAAGAACGCCAAGACTTGATGCACATTGCTGTTTGTCGCCTCCTCAGCTATGATGGTTATTATGAACTAGAAGGCTATGACGAAGATGGCTGGCCGCATTGGAAACAAACGGCTGTTCCGCCTGCAGGTCGAGCCAATCAAGAACGCCTATTAAAACGCAAAATCAGTGAATATATTGAACATGTCAAAAACAGCTAATTATTTATCGCTTCTATACGGAGGTATTTTAATGCTTGGAATACTTTTTCTTGGAGCTTGTGGTAACGACGGCCCTTCTGCGCCTACCTTATCTGAGGAAGAAAAAAAAGCAGCCGCCATTGCCGCTTTGCCAAGAGCCAAAGTGCAAATAACCACCCAGTATGGCAAGATGGTGGTAGAATTATTTAATGAAACGCCTCAGCACCGCAATAATTTCTTAAAATTGGTCAAAGAGGGCTTTTATGATAGTTTGCTTATTCATAGGGTTCAGCCCAATTTTATGGCGCAAGCAGGCGATCCCACCTCCAGAGGGGAAGTGCCTCCCGAACAATTCTTGGGGATGCACCAAATGGATTATCGCATTCCAGCAGAAATCCACCCCCAATTCTTGATGCGCCAAGGCGCACTTTGTGGCTATCACAGCGGCCTCCAAGCCCATCCTGATAAGTCCTCCAATGGTTCGCAGTTTATGCTCATACATGGGCAGCCTATTCGAGCCTATCAGCTAAAGGCCATTGGGCTAGAACAAAATAGAACCTATAGCCCCGAGCAAATAGCTATTTATGAACAATATGGTGGTTTGCCCCAATATGATGGAAAATACACTGTATTTGGACAAATTGTAGAGGGTCTTAAAGTATTGGAGCAAATTGTACAAGTCCAAACCCATCGTTCTGTCAATAGCCAACTGCCCGATCGCCCCTTGGAAGATATTCATCTACAAATGACCATTTTGCAGGGTGCCCCTGATGAAAGCACTATCCAAGCCATGTAATGTTGCGCCTTTTTATACCGTTCAATTCCTTGCCTTATGAGCAAAAAAAAGAAATCTTCCCAAAAGGGAAAACATCCTAAAAAAACGCCTAAAAACACCGCCCAAAAGCCCTCACCAGCGGCCCGACCTACGGCAAAACCGCCACAGGACGACATTCCCAACCAAAATTTTTGGTTCAATACCCGAATGCACCTCATCTTGGTTTTTCTGGTTAGTTGTGTGTTGTATGCCAATACGCTTGGCCACCAATATGCTGTAGACGACAGTATTGTGATTTTGCGTAACCAATACACCAAGAAAGGTTGGGCGGGCATGAAGGGAATTTGGGGGGAAGATACCTTTACTGGCTTTTTTGGCGGCAAGCGAAATCTGGTAGCTGGAGGGCGTTATCGTCCTTTCTCGGTGGCTACCTTTGCCTTGGAATTGCAGTTGTTTGGCACAAAGGTGAAGGATAAGGCAGGTAAGCCTGTAAAGGATGCTGATGGCGACTATATGTACAAGGGCAGTCCTATGATTAGCCACTTTTTTAATATGGTGCTGTATGGCTTGCTCTGTGTGGTTTTGTATTTATTATTATTACAATTATTCAATCCCACCAGAGACCAGAGCCAGCTCAAAGGCTATTTTATTGCACTAGCTGGAGCCTTGCTTTATGCCACCCACCCTATTCATACCGAGGCGGTGGCCAACATCAAGGGTAGAGACGAAATTTTGGTACTTTTGGGGGGCTTGCTGAGTACATATTGGGTACTCAAAGCAGCTCAAAAAGAAGGTACAACCACGGTGGCTTATTTGGCTGGGGCTGTTTTGGCTTTTATCATGGCTATTTTCTCCAAGGAAAGTGCCATTACCTTTTTGGCCATTATTCCTGCTGCCCTTTACTTTTTTACCCAAAAGAACAATGCCTATATTGCAGGTGTTACCAGTATTTTTGTGCTGCTGGCTTTGGTCTTTTGGTTTGGAATTCGTGGGCCCATCTTGGGCGATGCAGGCAGTGTATTGGCAGCGACTACCAACAATGCCCCTGCTGCAGAGTTGATGAATGATCCATTCTTAAAAATAGAAGGCAATAGGTATGTTCCTTATACCACTAGTGAGCATTATGGAACGGTCTTTTATACGTGGTTGGAGTACATCAAGCTGCTCATTTATCCCGGCACCCTCACCAATGATTATTACCCCAAGCACATTCGCACCAATTTGGATATTATTCCTGACTTTTCGCATCCTCAAACTCTGCTGTCTGTTTTATTCCACTTGCTCCTTGGTTTTTTATTGTTAATCGGCTTATTGCGAAAAAAAGCGTATGCCTTCTTTCTGTTGTTTTACTTTGCCACCTTCTCTGTGGTTTCCAATTTGTTGTTTCCTATTGGAACCAATATGGCCGAGCGTTTTATGTTTTTGCCCTCTGTGGGCTTTAGTGCCTTGTGTGCCATGGGGCTTTACCACTTGGTAGAACGGGCCAAATCAGCCGGCAAGACCTGGGCCAGCAGTATGCAACCCCCCTTAATCATCTTGGGCGTAGTTTGTTTTGCTTATAGTGCCAAAACCTTTGTCAGAAACAAAGCTTGGTATGACGACTATACTTTGTTTACCACAGATATTGCTTATTCGCCTCACAGTGCCAAGCTCAATAATGCCGTTTCGGGGGTATTGCAAGCACGAGCGCAGCGAGAGGGCAATCTCAATGTCAGGGAAGAAATGGTGCAACGAGCACTAAAACATTCTATCACAGCGATACAACTGCATCCTACTTATAACAATGCTTGGCTGCTGCAAGGCAATGCCAACATTATGCTGGGCAATATTGCCCAAGATAGAGGCATCATTAATCCTGCCACCGCCTCAACCGCCTTTCCTACGGCACTACAGTACTATCAAGCAGCTATCAAAGCCTATACAGAAGTTGCACGCTTGCGTCCTGACCATCCCGATGTCAAACGCAATTTCTCGGTGGCTTATAGAGATATGGGCAAACTATTGGGCCAGTACATGGGACAAGTCGATCAATCTATCAATGCCCTCCATAAATCATTGGAGTACAAACAAGACGATTTGGAAACCTTGCGTTTGTTGGGCGTGGCTCAAGGAATCAAGGCTGGACAAGTACAACAACAAGGCCGTGTACAAGAGGCTATACAACTGCACAATCAGGCATTGAATACTTTTATGAAAGGCTTGGAAATTAACCCTAACTTTGTGCCTATTTTGTACAATGTAGAGGTGGCGTATAATATTCTAGGCGATGCAGCCAAGGCCAAAGAATTCCATGACCGTTGGAAGGCTATTAGCCCCGACTATAATCCTCAACAAAATCAATAATTTTTTTTATTAGAATTATCACACAAAAACACACTATCATGAATGCTGTTGTTACTGGTGCCACCAAAGGAATTGGACGTGCAATTGTAGAATTATTTGCCCAACAAGGGTACAATGTAGCTTTTTGCGCCCGCACGGCTGCTGATGTAGAAGCTTTTCAGCAAACACTACAAACACAATATGAGGGCGAATTTTTAGGGGTTGTAGTGGATATGGGCGATAAACAGGCCGTAAAGGATTTTGGGGCAATTGTAAAAGGAAAATGGACAACTGTTGATGTGTTGGTTAACAATGCAGGGGTGTTTATTCCTTGCCCACTCACCGAAACGGAAACCGAAGATGCCTTTGAAACCATGATGGATTTAAACCTCTACAGTGCTTATTATCTCACCCAGAGTCTATTGCCGCTCATGATTGCCCAACAAAAAGGCCATGTTTTTAATATGTGCTCTATTGCCAGTATTATGCCTTATGGAGCTTATGCTGTTTCCAAACATGCTTTGTTAGGGTTTTCTAGGGTTTTGAGAGAAGAGGTAAAGGACAAGGGCATACGAGTAACGGCTATTATGCCGGGGGCTACTTATACGGCTTCTTGGGATGGTACAGAACTGCCACAGGAGCGTTTTATGAAGGCCGAAGATATTGCACAATCGCTCTGGGATATTTACCAACTCAGCCAACAAACCGTTGTAGAAGAAATTGTTTTGCGCCCTCAATTGGGTGATATTTAATTCAACTCCAAAAACTCGTACCAAACATGCCTAAAATTATAGATCTCTCCAAAACCATCCAATACAATAAGGATGATCCTTTTTTTATGAAGGTCAAAATCAAACACAAATCCCACAAGGCAGGTCGGTGGTTGGTTCGATTGTTTGGCCTCCCCTTTCGTCTATTTCCAAAAAAATTTGAAGGCTGGGCCGATGATGAAATCAAGAAAATGGGGGTGCATTCTACCACTCATATTGATGCGCCTTGGCACTATGGCCCAACGTGCATGGGCCAACGCGCCAAAACAATAGATGAAGTTCCACTAGAATGGTGCTATGGAGATGGTATCGTCATTGATATGAAGCACAAAGAGGATTTTGACCCTATTACATCCAGTGACATCCAAACATTCTTAAAAAAGGAAAAGCTATCACTAAGCCCCGGAATGATTGTTTTGATAAAAACAGGACGAGATAAATGGATGGGTACCAAAGATTTTTTTCTTAAAGGAACAGGTATGAGTGCAGAGGCCACCCAATGGCTCATTGAACAGGGCATCAAGGTAATGGGCATCGACCAATGGGGCTGGGACTTGCCATTGCCGTACTTGATTGAAAAAGCAAAAGAAAGCAATAATTCAGAACTGTTTTGGGAAGCGCACTTAGTGGGCATTGATTATGAATATTGCCATATAGAACAGTTGACCAATTTAGATGCCCTGCCTACCACTGGATTCAAAGTGGCTACCTTCCCCCTCAAAATCAAAGATGGTTCGGCTGCTCCTGCCCGCGTGGTTGCGATATTAGAAGAATAAATCACTACCCTCCTAAAAATAGATAAACCTAACTCAGAAGCCTGAGTTAGGTTAAAACATACTATCTAATCTATAAAAACACACATCTTTGATCAATACTAAAACTTCCTCAAAAAGCGGGAAATTTGATAAGGAGTTTTGGACTATTTTAGTTGTATTACTCCTTTCTTACCTCTAACTTAAGGCTTTTAATTTTTTTTAGTAAAAATTTTGACTACTTTTTTTGTTTTTTTGTGAAAAAAGTTTCTTGCTTTTTTTATTATAACTACAAAAAAAAACTTCAAAATCCTGTGAATCAACTTTCTAAATAGTTTTTTTGATTATTTTAGGACATAGACAATATTTTTGATAGGTGCAGGCGAACAACGCGTTTTAATATCTTCTATGATATAAATATCGCCCGACTTGGCCGCCTGTACCATAGCAAGTGCTGTTTCATCAAATTTTCCTATTGAGTCTTCATTAACATGGCTACTTTTCTTTCCACCACTAGTAATATGCGTAATTTTAAAAGAGGTAGGAGCGCAACGTGCAGGGACTCTATAACTATGATTTAACACCACTGCATTTTGGGTGCGAAAAGTAATCGCATCCATCTCTTGTACTTTTTTATTCGGCATTGGTTTTCTGTAGGTCCAAACGTAGGCTTCTGGCGCAGGAAAAGGCACCACCTCATAAGCCTCGGCCACGGTGATGTTGTTAACGGTATCCTTGGCATAAATTTCTACCACCATGCCGGGATGCTTATAAAAAAAAGTGTACAATCCTTTGCTCACATCAGCCGGCGATAAGGTGCCATTGGTTGCTTCTACCACCAAATGCGCCGAACTTCCGCCTTGAACATTTACTTTGATTTCATTGGGCATACCTGCGTACAAATAATTCATCTGAATGCCGCCATCAATAGATACAGGGGGGTGCTTTAACTTAACTATCGCCTCCACAATTTCTGAATTATCCGTACTGGGTTGGGCCTCTATTTTCTCGGCCACTTTGGGCGTACAACTAAAGATTCCCAATGCCGTGACTAGCAGCAATATAAATTTTAAGCTTTGCATTTTTGTCCTTATTTTATTTTGTTTTAAACAATTAACGCCTTATTAACCTTCTCTTAAGAGCCAATAAGACAATATTCTATTAGCTTTACATTATAAATTTTCCCCCTCCTATTGGTTCTAACCAAACTATTCCAACTCACTTTCATACATTTTGCCGAACCACCAAAATGTATGGATTACCTATTGCTATTTTCTAACAGGGCAAGCCATTGTATTGCCTTAAACCATCCATACACATGAAAATTTTAAACTGTATACTTCTTATAGGACTGCTCATTGGAAGCAGCCTAGGGCTTTCGGCTCAAAACAATCATTATAGTTATACCTATAACAAAGCTCGGTACGCAAAGTTAGGGGTTTCCCTCGAAAAAGACGAAACGGGTGTGCTTATCCAATCGGTATCTGATAACTCTGCTGCTCAACGTGCAGGCTTACAAGCAGGTGATCGGCTGGTTGCTTTTAATAACATCAAGGTTTGGGGCAACCAACAACTCATTGCCATGATCAAAGACCATGAGGGCGGAGAAACCATTCGTATTGATTATCAAAGAGACGGGCAAGTGGTTACAACAAATGCTACCCTACAAACAAAAATCAATAAGCGTGCTAAGTCTTACAATAATTTTAAGAATCCTTGTGATGAATTAGAAAAGATGACTAGCCGTCCCTTCTTAGGCGTTTATTTAGAATATACGCACAAGGATACCCCAAAAGGTGTACGTATCAATTCTATTATCAAAAACACAGGCGCAGCAGCCTCTGAACTCCAAGCCGAAGATAGAATTATTGGGCTAGATGGCAAGGCTATCAAAAATAGTAAAGCAGTACACCAACATATTCAGAATACCAAAAAACCTAATGATCCTATGGTTATAGAGGTATTGCGTGACAACCAGCGTGTAACACTAACAGCTATTGTAGGCAGCTGGAGCGATCGCAAAGAGGTGCAACAACGCCTAGCAGAACAACAAGAGGCTTGCGAGAAGTACAGCAATCCAACTAGTGCTTGTGCTGCCTTGCAAGCAATGGAGAGCACCCCATTTTTGGGGGTTTACATGCAAAATGTAAGCACTGAAGATGGCGGTGGTGCATTGGTCATGTCGGTTATTGAGGGTACACAAGCGGCTCAAAGCAGCCTCAAAGCAGGCGATAAAATTATTCGGTTTAATGATGTAGCTATTAATAGCCATTCGGATGCTTCTACTATGATCCAAAAAACACGCCCCAATGCTCCAGTTCGCCTAGAAGTAGTGCGTGGCGACAAAGTGCTACCTATAGATGCTGTAATGGGTTCTTTGACCAGTCGCCCATCCAGTAGCCAACAAGTAGCTGTTTTGGAAGAAGTTTGCGCCCTAAATAACACCCCTACAGAGGAACCCGCTCCTACTGCTCCCAAAGAGGAGCCAAGCGCTTCTTTAGATGTATCCACCACCACCCTAGACTTATTCCCTAATCCAAGTAGCAATTATGTTAATGTAATTTATGAAGGACAAGAAGGCCCTCTGGCCATAAGTGTAGTGAACTTGGACGGAAAACAGCTATATAATAAAGAAGTACCTGAATTTAAAGGCGTTTACAACGATCAAATCAGTTTGAAAAACTTTCCTTCAGGGGTTTACATAGTATCCATCACCCAAGGAGACCAGCGCAGCTCCAAGCAATTGGTGGTAGAATAAATAATGGATGATTCCTATTTTTCGGTTGGTGGGGTGCAATGCTGCCTTACCAACCGAAAAATTTATATTATGCCCGAATCGTAGCAATATGCACGACTTTCTTGCTCACCCGTTCTGTTCCATTGGTAACGGTTACATAATACACCCCCGAGGGTAATCCAGGCAAATTAAAAAAGTATTTTTTGTCTTGAGTGGTATGTTCTGGAATTTCGTACACCAACTTGCCTGCACTGTTGTACAATTGCAATTGTATATCTTGCTCCTCGGCCAAATCTAAATCTACGGTTATTTTTTCCTTGAGTGGATTGGGATAAATACCAATAGATTCTTTGAAATCTCGCTTGCGCTCAAACGCCTCATCTACCTCCATAATCAAGGACTGAATACAAACCATCTGCATATTAGCACGACTGCTCGTACTGCCCGTAAAACCAAAATACACGCTGTTGTTGCCACCAAAAATATCCTCTACCAAATCCTTGGAATACTGAATTCTCAATTCGTCATCAAAATAAATACAAAACTCCTGTTTAGAAGGTTGCCAAGTAATACGCACATCGTGGTATTCGCAATCTCTTACATCTTTGCCATAGGCTTTGGCACGAACAGGCTCCAATAAAGGGGCACTCAAGTTTCCATCTTTAACCAAAGCCAAATGAGGATGATACAGGTCTTTGTGATTTCTATTATAACGGGTATCAATCTCTAAAGCTAGAGAGGGATGTATTCCTTTGCAATTACTGCTGCGTCCAAATCCCATTGTTGGCCCACTACAGCCCAAGGTATTGTACGCTTCTTGGTCGGTCTGCATCACAAAGGCCAGTCCTTCGCCTGCATACCTAGAACAGCCCAAATTGACGGCAAAACGCAAGTCTACATAGTTCTCTAAATCCAATGGAAATTCGCACCAAAGGCTTCCTACGTCATTGTTGGACTGATGAGATGTTAGACGATAACAGTTCTCTGACACTACAATGGTAGATCCGTTTAGTGTAAATGAAGGTTGTGCAATAAGTATTGTGAGCTGACTAGACAATATCAAATAAGCCGTAATCAGACACCTAGACCCTGTGTTCATTTACCAATGGTTATAAGAAAGACAGCTTGGGTGATGGATAGATCAAGGATTTATCTTTTATGAGGTGTTTTTGGTCGTTTCATAAAAATTTCTCTCCAAATCTTGCAGGTGGGGCGCAAAACCCGCCTTCCAAATATAGGAATTTTTTGATAGTTCTCCCACCTATTTCCCTTCATACTCCACATAATTGCGTGGAGTTTCGTACAAACGTACCATAATATCGTAACGATCGTCCAACTCACGCCGCAAGATGTTCCAAATTACAATGGCAATATTTTCAGCAGTTGGGTTCAAATCCTTAAATGCCTCTACTTGCAAATTGAGATTTTTGTGGTCAAATTCTTTCTCCACATGTTCTTTGATAATATCCGATAGAATCTTCAAATCAATCAAATAGCCCGTCTCAGGGTCTAACTCCCCACTTACCTTTACTTCCAAATCATAATTGTGTCCGTGATAATAAGCATTGTTACAAAGACCAAAAATCGCTGCATTTTTTTCGTCTGACCAATTGGGATTGTGCAAACGATGTGCTGCATTAAAATGTGCCTTGCGTATGACTGAAATATACATAATAGTAGGATAATTAATAACTGCTCTCTTGTACAAGTATGCTTAGAACATCCTGCCAAAGAGGTTTTTTTTCGTAAATTGTGCTGTATTGATTAACCAATCGAGTTGGATTATGTTTGATTCAAGGAAGTAAATTCTAATAATTAAAACTTTTAAGAACAAAGATAAGAAGTTTGCCCAAAGCAGCTTTTTATTACAACCATTACTCAAATATCAAAATCATGGCCAAAAGCATTCACGATTTTAACATTCAAAGCTTACAAGGAGATTCCCTTGATTTTTCTAGCCTCAAAGGCAAAAAAATATTACTAGTTAATGTGGCTTCCGAGTGCGGACTCACCCCTCAATACAGCCAATTGGAAACGCTGGCCAAAGCTGGTGCAGAGCAATTGACGGTGGTAGGTGTGCCTGCCAATAATTTTGGAGCGCAAGAACCCGGTAGTGATGCCGAAATTGCACAATTTTGCAGCACCAATTACGGGGTAAGTTTTCCGATGACTACCAAAATTTCTGTCAAAGGTGCCGATCAGCACGAACTGTATCAATTTGTTACCCAAAAAGAACAAAACGGCGTGCAAGATTCGGAAGTACAATGGAATTTCCAAAAGTATCTCTTTGATGAGCAAGGCCAATTATTACAAGTGTTTGAACCGGCAGTAGAGCCATTGGATGCAAGTATCTTAGCTGCTGTGGAGGTTACTTTATAAAATTATTATTACAATAGACATTATTACATGCGCTTTCAAGAGGTTATAGGGCACGCCGCCATCAAACAACAATTGGCAGAAACCTATCATACAGGACGTACTGCTCATGCTCAAATCTTTATGGCAAAACCCGGCAATGGTGCCTTGCCCTTGGCCTTGGCGTATGCACAATTCTTGCTCTGCGAACAACCACAAGCACAAGATTCTTGTGGGGTTTGTAGTGCTTGCCGCAAAACCAGCAAATGGGTACACCCCGATTTGCATTTTTCTTACCCCACGGTGGGCCCCAAAGCCACCAGCACCCAATTTATAAAAGAATGGCGAGCCGCCTTGGCCGAAAACCCTTATCTCAGCATCAACCAATGGCTACAGCATCTAGGGGCAGACAACAAACAGGGCAATATCACCAAAGATGAATGCCTATCTATTGTGCAACGCCTGAGCTTCAAGGCACTAGAAGGCCGCTTCAAGATTATGATTTTGTGGTTGCCCGAATTTTTGGGCAAGGAGGGCAATCGCCTGCTCAAACCCATAGAGGAGCCGCGCCCCAATACGGTTTTTCTGCTGGTTTCGGAACAACCCGAAAAAATCTTGAATACCATCCTCTCTCGCTGCCAATTGGTCAAAATACCACGATTAGAGGAGGAGCATATTCAAGCAGCACTCGAAGCGCAGCAACAACTCCCCCCAGCCAAAGCTCAACGCATAGCACAACTGGCTGATGGCGATTACAACCATGCTTTAAGTTTGGTTGATGAACCCGAAGAGCATTGGGCCAATTTGTTCTTGTACTGGCTACGAGTGTGCTATCAGGGCCACCCCAAAGGTTTGGTACAATGGGCAGAAGGCATTGTAAGTGGCAAGCATCCCGAAAAAGATTTTTTTGTCAAAATGGGCCGCAATGAGCAAGTGGCTTTTTTGCACTATGCCTTGCACTTTTTTAAGGAATTTTTGAGCTTGCAAATTGGGGGCGGCCAATTGCCTGTGCGCTTGCAAGAGAAAGAATTGGCCACAGCCCAAAACATGCTGGCGGTGCTTGGTTGGCCACAGCTTAAAGAGATTATTGCCCTGCTAGACGATACCGCCTACCACGTAGAGCGCAATGGCAACCCTAGAATTTTGTTCTTAGACTTGTCCATCAAGACCCACCACATCATGCGCCAACCCAAAGTGGTGTTGTAAAGAAGCATCACTGCGCCGCCAAGAATTTTTTCTTAGCTGTTTTTAGGGCTGCTTTGGTGGCTTTGGTTTTGTAATGAGGGGCAACTTCTAGGCTCTTTCCAAAATCGGTTACAGCCTTATCATATTGCTTTTCTTGCAAATAAAATTGCCCTCTGTAATAATAAAATTCGGCTACTTGATTATTCAACTCTATGGCGCGATTCCAATCGGCTAGGGCTTCTACTTTCTTACCTTGGTCGGCCGCCAACTGTGCTCGATTGCTATAAGCAAAAGGATTGAGCGAATCTATTTCCATAGCTGTATTAATGTCCTCCAATGCTCCTTCATAATCCTTCATCAGACGCTTAACATTGCCTCTATTATTATAACCATAACCCACATACACCGAGCCACTTTCTATCACGGTTGTAAAATCCTGAATGGCTGCTTTATAATCTTGCAATTCAACATACGCATACCCTCTGCGAATATAGGTAGCCACATCATCTTTGCTGATAGTTAGAGCTTCTTTATAATCCTTTACAGCATCTTTATGTTTGCCCAAAGCCGCATACGTATAACCTCTGGCTACATACGCCTTGTTGGCTGCTGGCTCCAATTTCAGCACTTTGGTAAAATCTTTTAAGGCATTTTTATAATCCAATTGATTGTGATACACCAAGCCACGCTGATAATAGGCATTAACAAAATCGGGCTTGAGCTGAATAGCCTTGGTAAAATCCAACATTCCAGCCTCTGTAGATTTTTGGCTCACCTTAACCACCCCACGATTATAATAAGCAACAGCATCGTCACTTCTTAGTGCTATTGCTTGGTTGAGATCGGCCAAGCTCTGCTCCAAGTTGCCTGTCATTCTGTACGAAACACCTCTCAGGGTATACACATTGGCATACAAATCTGTGGTAGGATTGGTAGCTCGCCAATCTATAACTTGGGTCAAATCTTCAATAGCCGCCAAATTGCGCCCCAATGATTGATACACCTTGGCACGTTCATACAAGGCTTTGGTGTACTCTTGGTTAATATCCAATGCTGCGGTATAATCCAAAATAGCATTCTCATAATAAGTAGCAGCAGCATAAGCCTGTGCTCGGTTAAAATAAGCACTAGCTTGCTTGGGCTTGAGCAAAATTACCTTGCCAAAAGCCTCTTGTGCAGCCGTGTAATTTTCTTGCTGTTGCAAGGCGTGTCCTTTGTTGATATACGCATTGACATAGCTGCTGTCCAAGGCTATGGCAGCATTGTATTGTTCAATGGCTTCTTTGTATTTTTTTTCTTTGAGCCAAGTATTGCCTTGTTGTACATAGCTCTCTGCTGTTTGGGCATATACTTGAACGGAAAATAGATGCGCTAGAAGGAATATTAATAATAGTATTTTCATAACATATACTTATAATAATAGTTGAAGGGGATGGTCGTTGAAATAAGTACACAAAGGTTACTTGCTAAACCCTTTTTTATTCCCTTATACAAGAGTAACACCAAAAAAACAAAAAATTGGCCAATAGAACCTCTTTATTATAATTTTGTGCCTCTAACAGTGGTCGTAGGGTATTATATTATGATTATGATAATAAAAAACGAAAAGGCTGCTCCATAATGGAACAGCCTCCTTCTATGATTCTCTCGCTATAAGAGCAAGTCTTATACATTTAACATCACAGGCATTACCAACATCAACAAGTCCTCATTGGGGGCTTGTTCTTCTGTTTTGAGAATACCTGCTCGATTGGGGTCGGATAATTCAATTCTGACATTATCACCACCAATTACATTGAGCATTTCAATCAAGAACTTGGCATTAAAACCTATGGTCATTGGCTCACCATCATAAAAACAAGGCAACTGCTCTGTTGCTCGATTCGAAAAATCCAAATCCTCTGCTTCTATGGTCAGGCTGCTATCGGCAATTTCCAACTTCACTTGGTTAGTGGTTTTGTTGGCATAATTGGCAATACGCTTCAAGGAATTTAAAAAATCTGTGCGTGTAATGCTCATGGTATTTGGATTACCAGAAGGAATCACAGCACTGTAGTTGGGATAATTTTCATCTATTAGACGACAAGATAAGATTTGATTTCCAAAATAAAAAATTGCGTGTGTATCATTATACGTAATCTCAATACTTTGGTTGCTATTGGACAAAGCATTTTTGAGCAAGCCCAATGCTTTTTTGGGCAAAATGAAAGCCCCGTCTAGGTCTGTTTCCAAATCTGTGAACGCATATTTTACCAATTTGTGAGCATCGGTTGCCACAAACGTTAGGGCTTCGCTGTTGATTTGAACAAATACGCCCATCATAGCCGGCTGCGACTCATTGGTGCTGGTTGCAAACAAGGTTTTGTTGATTCCTTCTAGCAATATGGTAGCTGGCACCTCTACACGGTGCACATCTTGGGGCTGTGGCAATTTTGGAAAATCGTTGCCGTCTTCTCCTGCCAATTTGTACTGTCCAAATTGTGAGGTGATGGTCACAGCAAAACTATCCATATCAATAGAAAACTTCAAGGGCTGGGTAGGCAACTGCTTGAGGGTATCGAGCAAGATACGAGCAGGAATAGCAATTAGTCCATCTTGATCGGCTTCTACGTGCAGCGCTGCCGTCATAAATGTTTGATTATCGGTAGCAGCAATAGTCAACGTGTCTCCTTCTATTCTAAACAAAAAGTCCTCTAGAATAGGTAAAATAGGATTGCTGCTAATCGCACCATTGATGATTTGTAGTTGCTCCTTTAGGTCTGCAGAAGAAATAGAAAATTGCATAGACTACCTTCGTTGATTTAGTATTGAAATGGTCTTTTTTAAGTAGTCTTAAAAAAGTAAACGGGCTAAAAACCGATTCTTTTTCCCCAGCTCATCGTTGGAAATACGCGCTGTAACCCGTTACAGCTTTGTTTTCCGCCTCGATCTGAGAAAAAATCTCTCATTTTTTATTGTACGGTTACTTTTTTGCACCTACTTAAGTAGCCACAAAGCTACGTTTTTCTAAGCATAAATAAAAGCTCTTTACCTACTTAAAATTCCCTTGAATAGAGAATAACACTCAATTGTAGCAACAGTTGAAAATACCTTTTGACAATATTGTGTTCTTATAGAAATGCTAAAAGTAAATTGCCTCCAACAAAACTGTTGTTTTTTTGTTATTTTTGTGCTTATATAAAACTATGGAAATAGTTATCATGAGATTGTAAGTGGCTATAAGCCGTTTTTTATCCTACTCCTCAAAAATTAGAACAACATGCCAGATACCGATAAAAAAGTAACCAAACCACCCGTAATGCTCTACACAGAGCAAACTCCCAATCCAGAAACCTTAAAATTTGTAACCAATCAAATGCTCTACCCTCGCAAGATGGCAGATTTTCCGCTTGATGCCAAAGAATTGGCGCAAGAGTGGTCGCCTTTGGCAACTGCCTTGTTTGAGTTTGAGTATGTCAAGGGGGTTTACATTTGCAACAACTTTGTTACCGTGACCAAAGCCCCCGAATTGGAGTGGCCGAGCATTATGATGGAACTCAAAACCTTTATCAAGGACTATGTGCAAGAGGGCAAAGAAATTGTAAAAGAGGGCTATGAGGAAGTAAAGAGCCAACTGGAAGCCGAGGAGGAAGAACAATATGAAGGGGATGACGCAGAATTGGTCACAAAAATCAAGCAGCTCTTGGACAAATATGTGCGTCCAGCCGTAGAAATGGATGGTGGCAACATCAAGTTTCATTCGTTTGATAAAGGAGTGGTCAATGTAATTCTGCAAGGTTCTTGTAGTGGCTGTCCCTCTTCTTCAGGCACTCTAAAAGTGGGTATTGAAGGTATGCTCAAACGCATGGTTCCTGAGGTCAAATCGGTAGAAGCCATTATGGGCTAGTCTACCCAGCAAAATAGATACCCTCCTCTTGTTTTGTCCCTAATTTAACCTAGCTTAACAGTTGGGTTCAAGAACTTTCCGTGTGGAGTAGTTGTTAGACGATAAGACAAGAGGATTTTTGTTTTTTAGTTCAGAAGTTAAATACAATGCAAGGTTTTGGTAGAATGACAGAGGTGGTCAAGAATTTGCTCATCATCAATGTCTTGGTGTTTTTTTTATTGCAAGCCCTACACCCCGACATGATTAAGATGGGTATGTTGCATTATTGGGAAAATCCCGGTTTTCAGCCCTTTCAGTTGGTCACGGCTTTTTTTATGCACACCAAGTTCTTTCACCTGTTTTTTAATATGTTGGTGCTGTTCTTTTTGGGCGGTGCCGTAGAGCAAGCCTTGGGGCCCAAGCGTTTTTTGCTCTTGTATCTAATAGCAGGTTTTGGGGCCAATATTCTGAATGTTATTTTTACCCATCTGCAAGTGCATCACTTGATGGCACAATTGACCCCCGATCAGGTAGGTTACGCCTTGGGCACTATCCCTATTGATCCAGACAACATCAATGCAGCCACAAGAGAGCTTGCACGAGCTTGGCATACAGTAGCATTAGGAGCATCGGGAGCAACTTATGGGGTGATGTTTGCGTTTGCGGCACTGTTTCCAGACCGTAAAATTCAGTTGTTGATTCCCCCCATACCTGTCAAGGCAAAGTATTTAGTGTTGTTCCTAGCAACCATGGAGTTCTTTAATGAAGTACAACGAAATCCTACAGGAATTGGGCATTTTGTACATTTATCAGGAGCTGTAATTGCTATAGGACTAGTGCTTTTTTGGCGCAAGCGGGGGGAAAATTTTTAATAAGAAGTTTACTAGGCTCTACAAACACCAACAACTGTCGGTTTATTCCAGCAGCTAAGAACAATATTTTTTGTGGCGAGGTCTAATTTTTAGTGTATATTAGTGCCAATAGTTCCTCTACCACTATTTTGTAAGAAACATCTATCCAATAACCAATAAATCATGGCGGCAAATATTTGGGAAGACATCAAATTGAAGTACCATCAAGGGAATGCTATCATTCGTTTGATAATGATTAATATTGCTGTGCATGTAGCCATTGCCCTGTTTGGTGTGTTTATTTTTTTGGCTACCAATACGCCCACAGACGGGTATTATACAATAGTTAGTGAGTGGTTGTATTTTCCCTCGGAGATACTAAAGTTTCCCTTGAGAATTTGGACTATTATCACCTACATGTTTTTGCACGCAGGCATTTGGCACTTGGCTACCAATCTCTTGGTACTCTACTTTTTTGGCCGCCACCTCAATGATTTGATTAGTGATCGGCATGTTTGGCCTATTTATATTTGGGGCGGTTTGGGAGGAGCATTGCTCTTTATGATTGGTTTTAATATTTTTCCGCCTTTTGCTGGCATTACCGCCAACTTGGTGGGTGCATCGGCTAGTGTAATGGCCGTGGTATTGGCAACAGCTACGTTCAATCCACGAGGCATCTTTCACCTAATTTTTATTGGGCCTGTTCAGTTGCAATACATTGCTGCGGTGTGGGTAGTTTATAATCTGATTGTTATTCCGGGGGGCAATCCGGGGGGAGCCTTGGCGCATTTGGGAGGAGCTTTTATGGGCTGGTTTTATGTCGACCAATCCCGACGAGGCCGTGATTTGTCCAAACCTATTAATAAAGTCTTAGATTTTCTCACAGGCAATAGATCCAAATCTGACCATAAAAAACGTCGCCCCAAGGCCAAAAAACAAACAACCAGTGCATTTAATCCCAAAATGCGTGTACACAAAGGCGGTCAAAAATCAGATTCTTACGGAGACGATTACAGCCGTTCGTTCTTACAAAAATACAAAGAGATGTCACGTGAAGAGTGCTTGGATAGCATTCTTGACAAAATCAAACGCTCGGGTTATGATAGCTTGAGCAAAGACGAAAAGGTATTTTTGGATCGCTACCGCCACGATTAATACTTCATTGATTACAGGGCAAATTCCCCATTACTGCCCGTTTTTCTATTTAATTTCATGCTTGCTTGGTTCAAAAAAGCTGCTTATCGTCTCATTTTTGTAGCTAATATTATAATGGCTGTGCTGCTCTTGGGCGCATATTTGGCTGTTTGGGTACCGCCCTCACAGTTGTATTGGCTATCGGTATTGGCCGTGGGCTATCCTTTTCTATTCTTTGTACATCTACTATTTTTGGGGTTTTGGATGTACAAACGCAAACGCTACGTGTATCTTTCGCTGGCAGTGCTGCTCTTGGGCGGCGTGCATTTTCTCAATTTTTTTGCCTTCAAGGGTTTCTCTGCTCCTAGCTCTACCACTTATGATTGGTCGGTTATGAGTTATAATGTGCATTATTTTAATGTGGGAACGCCCCATGCCCAACAGGATCAAGCCACTATTGTATCCAATATTACCCAGCAGGATGTAGATGTTTTTTGTGGGCAAGAATTCTCTAGCAAAACCCAAGCACACAATCAAAAAATTGCTCAACAAATGCAGCAAGTGCTGCCCTATTCCTGCAAAGGCGGCGGCAGTAGCCTAGTAATCTATTCCAAATCGCCCATTCTCAAACAAGGCAACATCGACTTTCCCAATAGTTATAATGGGGCGATTTATGCCGACATACAAAGCCCCAAAGGCACCATCAGAGTGTATTGTTTTCACTTGCAATCTATAGGCTTGGGCAATGACGAAAACGAATTGCTCAATCGAAACAACCTCTCTACTTTGGGCCAACCCAACACCCAAAAAACGTACAAACGCATCAACAACAAACTCAAACACGCCTTCTTACAACGCGAAAAGCAAGTGGAGTTTATAGCCCAGCACATTGCCAAAAGCCCTTATCCTGTGATTGTCTGTGGCGATATGAACGACACGCCAAGTTCTTATGCCTACGGGCAGATTTCGTACAAATTGCAAGATGCTTTTCAGGAGCGAGGCATTGGTTTTGGCAGCACTTATGCAGGAAGCCTGCCCCTGCTTAGAATTGATTATATTTTTGCCAGCCCACAGGTTCGAGTCCATGATTTTGAGGTACTGCCCCACGCCACTTCCGATCACTATCCCATTTATGCCCGTTTTTCTTTTTGATTACAATTGCAAATAATACTTCAAATGCTCATCAATAGGCGTATTGGCAGGATGGTGCAAGGTGTGTAAACCTGCTTGGCGTGCGCCCACCAAGTTGGGGGCATTGTCATCAATAAACAAGGCCGTGCGAGGATCGATTTGGGCATCCTTGACCAAGTACTCAAAAGGGGCTGCATCTGGTTTTCGGGCTCCAATCAAATGCGAGTAATACGCCCCATCAAACAAGGCATCAAAATCCTCTACGCCATGCTCCCGCAGCGCAATCGCTCTAAAATCACGCAAATGGATGCTGTTGGTATTGCTCATCAGGTACACCCCAAAACCACGCGCCCGCAAATCGGCCACCAACTGCAAGCCTCGCGCTGGAATATGCTGCAACATCATATTCCACGCCATTTCGATTTGCGCCACACTCGCCCCATCGGCCAATTGCGCCCGAATCCCCTCTACAAAAGCCTGCTCTCCTATCTTCCCCACTTCCAAATCTACAAACAGCCCCTGCGCCTCCCAAGCCTTTTGAGCAGCCTGATAGGCTTCTCGGCCTCCTGCCAAAGCACAAAAACTGGCCTCGGTATAGGCCGGCTCTAAATCAATCAACACTCCTCCTAAATCAAAAATTATATTTTTTATAACTTCCATTGGAACTTTTCTTTTGAAAAAATGCTTATCTATCTTACCAGCACAAACATACAACTATTCTACTAGTTATAAGCCGTCACCAATTTAATCCTTAGGTTAAATTATTTTTTGAAAAGGTTGCTTAATTACGGGTAATATTGTATTTTTGTCCTACACAAATATGGTCTTATAGCTCAGTTGGTTAGAGCAGCGGACTCATAACCCGCTGGTCCCTGGTTCGAGTCCAGGTGGGACCACCAGCAAATAAAAGCCTTCCTATTTTGATGAATGGAAGGCTTTTTTGGTTGGTGGGGGATATTATCCTTAACAGGCAACTTTTTAATATAAATCCACATCTTCTAGCACCTCAAATGCCAATTTTCTATAATTCTTGTCTTCCAATAGTGCATCAAAGGTATTCATAGCTTTTTCTAGAGCAGGGTCATCATGTCTATAATCTCTAATTGCATTATAAGCTGTGATAAGTACTTTTAGGGGTTCTTCTTTTAACAAACGTCTACTCAAATCCGGTCCCAAATGATTTGGGAAATTAGCCGTTAATTCAATACATTCATTAGGAAATTCATAAGCACATTTTCCTAGATACTTATAGAAAGAATAATCAATATACTGACCAACATTTGATGTTGTGTACTCTTTAAAGTAAGCATATAGCTTCTCAAAAGATTTTGGTTTGAGATTATAAAAAATCAAAGTATAACTTTGGGCAATTTTCTCATCTTTAGAATTCAAAAAGCGTCTGATGATTTGTAATGCTTTTTCTGCTTGGTGGTCATATTTTATAAACTCAAATGCAAATTCAACTGCTGCTTTAATACATTGGTTACTTATAGTATAAAAGTCCTCTAATAAATTTTCGGCACCTTCCATACTATAACAATATGCTTTTACCAGAGCAGGGCCTATAGTTTCATGGGTATCTTCTACGAACATAGCTCTTTTAATAAAGGGTTTCAAAGCATCAAAATCTACATCAATAAGATGATATAATATTTGATTAGAAATGCGTATCAACTCAGGTCGATAATCATAATTCAATTTGCAAAAGTACTCGACAAGAATTTTTCTATCGTCAACAACATTCCACAAATTGCCTAATTTTTGTATTGCACAAGCTCGTGTTGCTGAGGATGCCTTACTATTAATAATATGGTCAAGCACCTCTGTTACAAATTGGTAATGATATGGATGAGAAGCAAAATCCATTGCTCTGTACACGGCTGCCCCTCGAACAGAGTTTAGACCAGCAGAATAGTCATCTGTTATTGGCTGCTTTGCTTCACTGCCCTTGATTACTAATTTTTTCAAAAAAGCTTTAATATACTCCTCTGCTTTTGAGTAAGTATTTAAATAATCCGATAAGTATATTAAGTCTTTGAGTTCATAATCGTTAAAGTTATTATCCCTATGCGCTGTAGCTTGCTTAAATAGACGAAAAAACTGCTCCTCCTCTAAATTTCCTGATGCTAGTCCTTCTAATCCAAAAACCTTGTACCTATTTGGTATCTCTGTGTCCGTTATCAATTCTTCAACAAAACTTGTAAATCGGTCAATATCATTAGCTACACATTCTTTGAATTTTCTACCATGACTAGTAGCATCTGGTTTTTTAAACGAATCATACTCTGGGTTTTGTAAAGAATAGGTTCTAAAAGATTTCTTCCAATGCTCATTAGACATTTTATCATAAGTATCTTCATTTAATGCATTGCGATCCCCTCTGTAAACAACAACACCTTGAGGTTCCTTATTTTCGATTTCCCCAAATTTACGTTTTAGCTCTAAATAGAGTTTTTGCAATCTGATATTTTTTTCTCTATCTAATGGAGGCAATTCCGTTAATAATTGATACTTAGAACGACCATAAAATTTACTGCGGATCTTTTTTCCATTACCATAATCCCTCACTTTCACTTCACTCTCTATAGCAAAATTCATTATTATTTCATCTACTTGACCACTCGTTTCTTTATCAAAATAAGGATAACATGCTCCAAGTGCCTTGCATACTAAATACTTAGGGTACTGTCCTAAACTGAATAGCTGTTTTAATTTGTCTGTCAAAGAAAATAACTCCAAAAACTCTTGCCAAAATAAAGAAGGGTGTCGACGAACGACCTCTAATGCAATAATTAATTCTGTAAGATTAGGTGACTGTATATAAGATTGAACTTCTTTCTGAAAAAAATCAAAATCAGATTCACATTCTGTTTCAATATAAGTTTGAAGTTGATCAAGTTGTGCATGATGATATTTTGAAGGTGAGTCAAGATTTTTTCGGTCGTAGGAATAATAAGCTTGATTGACATAAACATGATAAGCTAAACTCTTAGGATATATTCTTTTTTGTACTATTTCCTGAATAATACTCTTAACCAACAGGTATGCTTTTCTTGGATGTTTTTCCCATAAGACTTTATAAACTGAGGTATCAGGCTTTTCTCCAGGAAAATATAATTGCTCATTCGGTTCCTCTTCAAAACTTTTTATCTCCACAAATGATTTTAGTTTGTTTATCACCCAATCAGGATAAGTTGTTGCAGCTTTTTCTAATAATAAAAAAGATATATAAGTATTATTCCCCCAAGCATCCTCTTTATCAAAAACAAACTCGGCTATTTCTAGCATCTTTTGAGTATTGATGTCCTTTACTCTCCACCATGTATCAATAATGAGTATTTCGATACCTTGAACATCTTTATTTTGATGTAAAAAGTCTACATAAGCCTCTAGATCATGGTCTAGAAACTGCCGAAATAAATTTCTAATAACTAAATCATCCTCTGTTATACCTTCTTCTATTTCTTTTCTTAATAAATGCCTGTCTACAAAAAATTTAAACCACCCTTTCCCAAAGAGTAAAGTGAGAAAAATTTCCTTCAATTCAGGATTATTCCAAATATTTTTTATCACAAAATCTACTTCATACCCCTCAAGATCAGACTGAAAAGCAAATTGTTGTAAACAAAGTAGTTTTAAATGAAATCGTATTTCATTCTTGCTCAAAACAAACTTTTCTATCTCTCTTAAATAAAGGTTTAAATCATAGCCTCTAAGAAAATTGAGTATTTGTTTGACCATGGAGCGAATAAATAGTCCTTGGTGTTTTGTTTTAATTTCATCATAAAGATTCTTCCCTTGTGCAATAAATTGTCGAGCAAAAGCATAATCAAAAAATGATTGATGGAAAAACTCAATTTTACGCTCTCCTTTTGTAATGCCTTCAGACTTTAAATACCTCCACTCTTTAGAACTCCTATCAAAATGTATTGAATTGACAGTAATTTTTTGGTCTTGATACATTTTGTCAGCAATTTTAAAAACCAATTGCTCTACTCTTCTAAAATCAATAGATGGTTTGTTAGGGCTTCTGTTATCATCAATTTTACTTTCCCACAAAATATAATAGAGGTTTTGTACAGTTTGAACACGATTGAAGTCCAAATCTGGACTATAAACATTCAAAAAAGTAGCTAAATGCAAGGGGACTTGTAACAATTTCAAAAGGCTATTTGAAATACTTCTTCTCTCAATTTCAACAACCGTCAATACCTCCAAAACTAGCTCTTGATTTAACTCTTGGAGTTTAAATTCCTTCTTCTTCTTGTAGGTGGCAATAATGGGATCGTATTTTAAATCATAAATGCGACAAGAAATAATAACCCTCAATCTAGGATTTCTAAGTAGATTGCTTATTAGATTATTGTAGACTTTTAGAGGTTTGAGGTTTGAGGATAAAGTTTGTGATAAAGCATCTATTTGGTCAATTAGGATTACTCCAACATTGCTTTCACCAACATACTGAATAATTAATTCTTCAAGTGAAACCGTCAATTTAAATTCTTCTTCAAATTCAATTGAAGACTCAAACGACAAATAATCTGCCTTGAAACAAACAACAGGTATTTCCTTTTTTTTGAGTCGTTCATATAATTGTGCTACTACTACAGTCTTACCCATACCTGCATCCCCTGAAATAACAGCTATGTTTTCCTCTTCTTTTGTACGAGGTGTATTGATCCAGTTAAGAATTTCATCTACTTCCTGTCTAGGTATTTCTCCATAAGACTTTAGTTTAGTATCAACCTGTTTAATAGAGCCTGAAATTGCTTTTGTTTTCTGATCTAGTATCTCTTGAGACAATGACGGTGTAGAAGTAGGATTTGAAGCTTTATCTTCCTTTTGATTCTGAAAAGGGGAACTAAAGTAACGATTCATTAAATTAAAATCCCTTCGAATAATCAGATCAATATCTACTCTTGTGAGTCCTTTTACTTTTATTTGATTTAGCAGAGGCTCCAAGTCATGTTTAATATCAGCAGTATTTAAGCTGGTAAGCAGTTTATTTTTATTATTGCTGAACACTTTTTGAAGTACTTTATCAAGGTCTTGTTCTTTCCATGTTTCATTAAAACTGGCAATAAGTGTACTCGCCTTATCTGTGAATCCTTTTGCAACAACAAAGAAGTATGTAAAATTTTCAATATCATGAATTAGTGATGAACTAGAGGATTCTTTTTCTTTGCATTCCTTTAAATGATGTAATAAGAACTTGATTAATTCTTCTAAAACGTCTGTATGAGGGTAATTTTTTCCATAGTTCTTGCATTGTATCACTCCAACTATTTTCTGTTCCATGTACAAACTAATATCAACACCTCTATCAGCTGAACCAGACGACAGCACAACCTCATCATAGATTCCTATGAAGATATTGTCCTCTATTTGCTTTTTAAAATAGCCATAAACAATCTCTTCAAATTCTCTTGGACTTAAAGCATTAAAATCCAGGTTTCGATTATTGTAATAGAAAGGGTTCATAAAGTACTTTTTGGGTTTAATGAAATTTGTTTCTCACCAAACCATTGTCTTAATCTGACTATATCAACAGCCGTTTTCTTTCCAGAAGCCTCCACTGCTTTACTAAACAAAAATTCTGGTATAAGGCTTTGACCTTTAAATTGAAAAAAACGATGCCTTATAAGACATTTAATTTCTTCAAGAGGCAGGGTCAAACAATTGACCTGCCGAGCAAATTCTATCATTCTTGTATCATCATATCCTAAATGATTCTTAGCTTTTTCCCATTCCTGAATGGCATTAGTTGATGATAAAACTTCTTCTATGTCCAATCCTCCCATTCTAGAATTGCGTGCTCTTGCAAAAACTTCTGTAAACAAATAACAATTACACTCAGAAACTAAAAATAATTCATCATTTCCATTTTATTCAAAATAAAAATAAAATAAATTTTCATTTTTTACTTTTAAAATCATAAATTCTTACCAAACAATATAGTTTTCAGTCTAAGTACCCCCCAACAAAAAAAACACCTTCCAATCATCAGAATTGGAAGGCTTTTTTGCATGTATATAGTAAGTAACTCTCTCCTACTCCACCTGCACCCTCTGATGCACTCGTCCTTTATCGGTTATTATAGTAAGAGTATACAAACCTTGCGGCAATTCCTGCACAGGCAATACAAAGCTGTTGGAGCCATCCAGACGATAAGACTTTATCAACTGCCCCATGACGGTGCTCATTTGTACTTGCTGCAAAGCTGCATTTTCTACTTGTAAAGTCACTTGCTCACTGGCAGGATTGGGAAAGACCCTTAGGTCAATGGCTTGGGGGCTTAGGGTTTTAATAGCTACAGTACCAAAAGTATCTACAATTTGTACAGTAGCTACACAAGAACTACTATTCCCAGAGGCATCTACTACTGTTAGTGTTACAGCTTGGTTTCCCACATCACTGGTGTTAAAGGTCTGTTGAGTTTGTCCATTGATTGAGGAGCTAGTGATGCTACAATTATCTATACTACCATTATCAATATTGGGAGGTGTAAGCACCACCACTCCAGCAGCATTGAGGTAAAAGGTGCTTCCAGAATTGCAGGAGGCTATTGGAGGCGTGACATCTATGACCGTGACATTGGCATTGCAGTTAGCTGTATTGCCTGCACTGTCTATCACCGTTATGGTCACCACATTCACTCCCAAATCTGCACAGGTAAACAGTTGTTGAGATGCTCCATTGATTAGAATCGTGCTAATGACGCAATTATCAGAACTACCATTATCTATATCAGTAGGAAGTACAGTGACTGCTCCTGAAGAACTTAAATTGGCTGTATAATCTTGGCAAACGGCCACTGGTGCGATGGTATCATTGGCACATTGGCTCCAACTGGTGGTAGAAAAGAAGAGTAAGGGCAATAGAAGGATTATAAAGTATTGTTTCATAATACTAGGCATTGTTAAGGTTGATAAAAAATAGAATGTAAAATGCCTTTAGGTACCAGTAGGCAAGAATAATGGGGAACAAGTTGTTTGTATTCTTATATGGAGCACTTCTAAAAAAGTAACCTAAAAGATTTTAAAAAATAATTTTGGTGGCATTAAACCATTTCTAAACAACCTAGTCTAATCAGCAATAACAGCTCAAAAAAATGTATATCCGAGTCTTGTTGTTTCATTATTAGCATTCAGAAAATTATCAAAAACCGTTTATTATATGTCTATCTCTTCTTCTATCATCAGCAGTGTGATTATTTTATTATTGAGCAGCAATGTTTTTGCTCAGAATGCCAAGGAGGCGGCTCAAAATCGCCGCCAAATTGCGACAGGCAAAGTGACGCTTGATCGCGACATCAAGGAATTGCAAGAAGCCAAAGCAGCACTGGCTGGCAATTCCAATAGCTTGCTTGCTATTTTCAAAAGAGAAATACAACAAAATACCAACAAGCTGCAACAGGCTCGAACAGAAGTGCGCCAAAGCAATGCAGAAGTGCGTTCGGAGAGTCGAGAAATTCGCAATGATCGCTCAGAATTGCGCCGCACGCCTATTGACAACCGCAAAGATGCACGTGATTTGAGAAATGATCGCCGTGATAGAAGGGACGATGTTAGGGATAGACAGGATGATGTCAGTGACTACCAGCAACGTCAGGCTTTGCTCAATAAACAAAAAGAGTTGTTGGTAAAATATCAGGCTACTTCTAGCCCCAAAATAGCCGAGCAGTTTTTGGCGACTATGCAAAGAGAAATTGGAATGACCAAAGCAGAATTGGGCGAGGATTTGGGCGAACGTAGAGAGGACAAAAGAGAGCGGGTAGAAGATCGTAGAGAGCGCAGAGAGCGTGTGCGCTAGTTGGTGCATCACAACTGAATAATTATTAGGGGAACAGTCATTAGCAGGGTCTAGTGGCTGTTTTTTTTGTGCCAATAGTTTTGGCTGAGTGTTAGTTTTTGATGAAAACAAAATTGCTATAGTGATAAACAAGTGTTCAAAAATGAACTTTATAAGAGATACGATTGAATCAGACATAAAAAATAATTACCTATGAAGGTATTTTTAGTACACTTCTATTAATGTTTTACTTTTTTATAACCAAGACAAAACCGTATCTTGTGTATCATTAATTTGGGTGCTATCATTTTTTTTATACTTTATACATACAAACCTAGCAATCAAACCTATACATTTTCAACCAAAATATCATTCAGCAGAACAACGATCTATTGCAATAGATAATCTACTGTAAATCGGTCATAGCAACTTATTCTATTTCTTCCAATTTGATAATATTTTTAAACAACAAGCATGTCACAATCATCAATTATACCTAAAAAATTATTCAGCAAAAAGAAAGGTGACTCGCCACCAAAGAAAGAGCCTATTATGCGAAAGTTTGGCACGTTTCAAGGGGTATTTACCCCAACTGTTCTCACTATTTTGGGCGTAATTATGTTTCTTCGTCATACATGGGTAGTAGGGCAAGCAGGCGTTGTTGGGGCTATACTAATTGTAGTATTGGCGGTGACGATTACGGGTTGTACGGCCTTGTCTATGTCCTCTATGACCACCAATATTAGGATTGGGGCAGGAGGAGCTTTTTCGATTATTTCCCAATCGCTGGGGTTAGAAATGGGCGGCAGTATTGGAGTGCCTTTGTATTTTTCGCAAGCCTGCGCTGTAGCGATGTATGTTTTTGGTTTTAGAGAAGGTTGGCTCTCTATATTTCCAGACCATGCGGCTTATTCGCTGGTGGTTGACCTTTGTACCTTTGCAGTCGTAGCAAGTATTGCAACCATTAGTACCAATTTTGCTTTTAAGATACAGTATGTAATGATGGCGATTATTTTTGGAGCTATTGTTTCTATTGTGTTGGGCTTGTTGTCGGTAGATATAGCGGCCAATGCCGATGCCATTCAGATGTTTGGCAAATTTCCTGGAGAGTTTAATCCCGATAGCCAATCGTTTGAGCATAAAGCCTCCTTTTGGGTTGTTTTTGCGGTCTTTTTCCCTGCGGTAACTGGGGTCATGGCTGGGGCAAATATGTCGGGCGATTTGGAAAATCCGAGACAAAATATACCAAGGGGAACCTTGGCAGCGGTGGTGTTGACGGCGTTGATTTACTTGGCACTTATTTTTGTGGGGGCACTTTTGGCTACTCCAGCAGAGCTGACGACCAGCTACAATATTTTTATTGATAAAAGTGCTTGGCGACCTATTGTAATTGCGGGTTTATTGGGGGCAACGTTCTCGTCTGCCTTGGGTTCTTTTGTGGGTGCGCCTAGAATTTTATTGGCCTTGGGGCAATTTAATATTTTACCGGGGAGCGATCATTTTAAGAAAGTAGACCTAAAAGGAGAGCCCAAAAATGCCATGTTGTTTACGGCAGTAGTGGTTTTATTTTCTCTTTTGTTGAGAGATCTGAATGCCATTGCGCCGCTCATTACCATGTTCTTTATGATTACTTATGCTATGATTAATGTGGTGGTACTCATTGAGCAGAGTTTGGGTTTGCCTAGTTTCCGTCCTACGCTCAAAGTTCCCATTGTCATTCCATTTTTGGGTAGTTTGGGCTGTTTCTTTGTAATGTTTATTATCAATTCTACGGTTTCTTTTATCTCTTTGGGAATTGTAATTGCTTTTTACGCCATGTTGTTGCGAAAGGATTTGAGTGCGGGCAAGGGCGATGCTCGAAGTGGTTTGTTTACAGCTTTGGCCGAGTGGGCCACCAAAAAATCAGGGGAGTTATCGCCCAAAAAAGAACAACGAGCTTGGCAACCAGAGTTGCTTATTCCTGTACAGAGTACGAGTGAAATCAAAGGCTCTTTCCGCCTTATCAATGCGATGGCCAAACCCAAAGGTTCGGTCAAAATATTGGGGATGCGTGGCATGGATTCGGCTACGGGCATGGCCACCAAACTAGAAGATTTGGTATCTACGTTTAATAAGGCCGGCATTTCCTCTTCTTATTCGGTTATTGATGGCCGCCAATATGGCGAAGCGGTCAATATCAGTATGCAAGCACTGGGCACAGCATTTTTTAGGCCCAATACCATCTTGCTCAAGTACCAAGAATCGCAAGAAGTAGAATATCCTTCTATTTTTAATCAAAGTCTCAAGAATGACTGGGCGGTAACCATGTATGTTCCCAATGATGAAGTAGGGTTGGGTATTGAGAACACCGTAAATGTATGGATCAAAGCGGTACCCGAAGACTGGGAAGCACAATTGGAACTGGGCAATAATGACTTGAGCCTATTGCTGGGCTTGATTGTGTTTAAGAATTGGAAAAAGAATGATAAAAATGCCCGTCTTAATATTATTCAGTTGGTAGAGGAAGGCAGTGACCTAAAAGAAAAAGAGCTGCAACTGAAACGCATCAAAGAATTGGCTCGTTTGCCTCAAGAAGCCGAAATGAGCATTTTGGAGTACGATGCTGAAGGTAGTTTTTGGCACAAGGGCCCTAGTGCCGATTTGCATATTATGAACTATGCCTTTACAAACGAAAATTTTGAACAGATGAAAACTATTTCTAACCATCTCAAAGCATCTTGCTTGTTTACCATAGATTCTAACAATGAAAATGCCTTAGTTTAATTATTAGAATCTCCTACTTATTTACGGCTGTCAGGTACTCTGAATGAGTATCTGACAGCCGTTTTTATTAGCCATCCAGCCACGTATCCCCTCTTCGGCTCTTGATCCATAGATTTTATTTAGGCCAGTTTTTCTGACAAAAAAAACAATATCTACTAGACAGCAATTTTTTCTATTTTTCTCTCAACCTTATAATATTCTACATTTCATTACAAAGCATTATTTAACTAATACTAAATGCTGTAAAATGAAATAAAATTCCACTTATTGTCCCCAACACCAAAATAACTAAAACACTATGTATCAACACTAATTGTAGTAGATTTACTTTTCATTATTAATGTTTAAATATTTTGTATACCTTCGCAAAATCATTCTCAAAAATGATAAAATTATATACACATAACACAAACATCATTATGAAAACACTACAATCAAAAATATTTTCTTTAATTACTGGTATTTTCCTTATTGGATCATTGCAATCTTTGAATGCACAAACTAGCATTTCAGGATCATCTATTACATTAGTAGGTAAGGATCGTGCTGCTACTACGGGTTCTGGCAACATATCTGTTAGTCTACCTAGCAATATCCAACCGGGAGATGTTACCTTTTTATTCTTGGGTCAAAGTGATGCCAGTGACTTGCAAGCTCCATCTGGCTGGACACGTATTGTGACGAAGGGGCCAGATGATATAAATCAGGAAGCACTTTATCGTATTTATCAATCTGGTCAAAGTACTACTTATACTTTTGGAGGAGCAAAAAATAAATTTGTTTCTGTGGTCACACTACGTGGAGTAGATAACAACAATCCTGTACGTGCTCAGTGGAATGGTAAAGACACAGACAGAGGTGGCGAGAGCACTTGTTCCAGTGGACATAGAGGACGTGCCAAGGCTACCACTTCTATTGCAACAGCTTCTAATGGTGTACGTTTCTTGACTTGTATGTTTGACGACCCATTTATCGGGGAGGTTTTCACATCTAGTTCTTACTCTACTAGAGTAATGACCATTTTAGACGCATGGAAAAATGGTGATGATGCTTTGATGGTGGCCATAGAAGGAACGAATGGTTCTGGCACTGCCAATCGTTACATACAAGGTAGCAATTGTGCTACTGGTGGTGGCAATGATATTGTATTCTCTATTACTATCAACCCTGGTGGTTCTACTCCTCCACCTCCACCAACAGGTGAGGTAGTTATTGATTTCTGCGAAAGTATTAGTGGCTGGAGTAGTAGCAATAACTTGGTAAGAAGTGGTACAAAACAAGAAGGAAATTACAGTATCAAGACAACAGGATCAGGCACCAATGATTTTAGTAAAAACTTTGCTACTAAAGATGCTGGTAATAACAATACCTTATCATTCTGGTATTATGTCTCTGACAAATCTCTAATGAATAGTAGCAACCAAGTAGAATTGGGTAGTGCTGGAGGTGCTGATGCCAATGAGTTCAATTGGAGTCTTAATGCTAGTGGTTTACAAAATGGTTGGAACAAAATTGAATTGCCATTTTCTGCTGCTAGTACTACTGGTGGTGCTCCTAACTTAAGTCAACTCAATTGGTTTAGACTGTATCGTTTCAAGAGTGGGTCTGTTATTTCTAGAGTAGATGATATTCGATTAATTCGTAAGGCATCTGTGAACGAGGTAGTTATTGATTTCTGCGAAAGTACTAGTGGCTGGAGTAGTAGTAATAATTTGGTAAGAAGTGGTACAAAACAAGAAGGAAATTACAGTATCAAGACGACAGGATCAGGCACCAATGATTTTAGTAAAAACTTTGCTACTAAAGATGCTGGTAATAACAATACCTTATCATTCTGGTATTATGTCTCTGACAAATCTCTAATGAATAGTAGCAACCAAGTAGAATTGGGTAGTGCTGGAGGTGCTGATGCCAATGAGTTCAATTGGAGTCTTAATGCTAGTGGTTTACAAAATGGTTGGAACAAAATTGAATTGCCATTTTCTGCTGCTAGTACTACTGGTGGTGCTCCTAACTTAAGTCAACTCAATTGGTTTAGACTGTATCGTTTCAAGAGTGGGTCTGTTATTTCTAGAGTAGATGATATTCGATTGATAAGCACTAGTTCTAACCGAACAGTAGTAAAAGATAACAACGCCAACACACCTTCTGTACAAAGTTTTGTAACCGAGCAAGTAGATAATTTCCAAATATTCCCTAATCCTAGCAATGGTTATTTCAAATTATTGCTCAACAACCCCGAAGATGCTGCTACCATCAGAATGTTTGATATGCAAGGTCGTGTGGTATTAGAGCAAGTAAGCAATGCGCCTGTTGCTACCTTTGATGTTTCTAACTTAGCCAAAGGGGTTTATGCTGTTAATGTAACCAACAAACAAGGCTCTAAGAATATCCAATTAGTGGTTCGATAGATTATAACATCTGCCAAACACTTCAATAGTGTCTAAAAAGTCCTTTCAAGTAAGTCTTGGAGGGACTTTTTGTATTAAATACAAAATCCACGTTAAGCCAATTTCTAGGATTAATTTTTTATTTATTTTCAATATCTTTATCCTACCCATTCAGTAAGACTGTTTTACAGAATAACAAAAAATAATCCTTATGAAATCATCCAAATTTCCCACCCTTATTTGCATCTACCTATTTATATGGGGAATGATGCACTACGCTAATGCACAAACGAATATTGCAGGGTCATCCATTACATTGGTAGGTACAGATACAGCTTCTGCCACAGATACAAGCACCATGCTTGTCAACTTACCTACTACTATTCAATCTGGTGATGTTACGTTTTTATTTCTAGGACAAAGTGATGCTGGTGACTTGAATGCGCCATCTGATTGGACTCCTATTGTGTCTGAAGGGCCTAATGATATTAATCAAAAGGCTTTTTATAGAGTTTATCAAGCTGGTCAGAATAGTGTGCTTAGTTTTTCAGGAGCAAAGAATAACTTTGTGGCTATCGTCACTCTACGTGGAGTTGATCCCTTCAATCCTGTTCTTGATGAGTGGAGTGGCAAAGATACGGATGTAGGCGGCAATATGATTTGTGGAAATATGGGCAAAGAAGGCCATTTAGGCCGTGCCAAAGCTACTGTTCCTATTGCAACCGCCTCTGACGGTGTTCGATTCTTGACCTGTATGTATGATGATCCATTTATTGGAGAAGTATTCACTTCCAATGCTTACACTACTACAGCAATGGATATTTTGGAGGCATGGGCAAATGGTGATGATGGTTTAATGGTGGCTATAGAAGGAACCAATGGTTCTAATACAAGTGATCGTTATATACAAGGCCATGATTGTGTAAAAGGAGGAGGCAATGATGTTGTACTTTCTATTACCATCAATCCTATAAGCAACTCTAGCGAAGTGGTCATTGATTGGTGCGAAAATAGCAGTAGCTGGACCAGTGCCAATACCCTAACAACAAGCAACATTTATCAAGAAGGCAGTCATAGTGTTCAGGCTACTGGTTCCAAAACCCGTGATTTTAGCAAAAATTTTGCCACCAAAAATGCAGTTAATAATAATACCCTCTCTTTTTGGTATTACATCTCTGATGTGTCCTTGCTCAATGGTGGCAATCAGGTAGAATTGGGCAGTGGGGGCACTAGTAATATCAATGAATACAATTGGGATATTGACTTGAGTAGTTTACAAAATGGTTGGAATCAAATTGAACTCCCTTTTTGGGACGCTGATACTACAGGAGGAACACCTGATTTGAGTCAACTCAACTGGTTTAGACTTGGCCGTTCCAAGAGTGATACGATTACCTCTAGGGTAGACGATATTCGATTGGTCAGACGCAGTGCTCCAAGTGAAGTGGTCATTGATTGGTGCGAAAGTACAACAGACTGGAACAGTGCCAACACCCTAACAACAAGCAGTGATTACCAAGAAGGCAGTTTTAGCCTTCAATCTACAGGCTCCAAAACCCGTGATTTTAGAAAAAACTTTGCAACCAAAAACGCTGGCAATAATAATACACTCTCCTTTTGGTATTATATCTCTGATAAATCTAAAATGAACAACAGCAATCAAGTAGAATTGGGCAGTGGGGGAACCAATGATGTCAATGAATACAATTGGCATCTTGCACTAACCCATCTACAAAATGGCTGGAACAAAATCGAATTGCCCTTTTCTGCTGCTGCAACTACAGGTGGGGTGCCTGATTTGAGTCAACTCAATTGGTTTAGATTGTATCGTTCCAAGAGCGATACTCTTACTTCTAGAATAGATGACATTCGTTTAATTTATAATAACATTAGCTCTAGCCGAACCACTATGAATCCGTCCAACACGAGCATGCCCTCTAAACATAGTTTTGTAACCGAGCGAGTTCATACCTTCAAGGTATTTCCGAATCCCGCTCATGGTCGATTTAAGTTGTTATTAAACAACCCCAAAGACCCTGTAACCATTAGAATGGTTGATTTGCAAGGACGTGTTGTATTGGAGCAAATTAGCCATGAAGCAGTGACAGTTTTTGATGTTGCTCATCTAGCCAAAGGAATTTATGTTCTAAACATCACCAATAAACAAAGATCGGAGAATATCACATTGGTTCTACAATAAACCAATTATCAACCTGCATCCCTTACAGACCTTCTAAGAAAATCTTGGAAGGGCTGTTTTAAATTTAAATTCCTTATTAAAGTAATAATTGCATAATCAGTCTTTCACTTCCATTTCTCAAAAAAAACGTACATTTAACACAAAATATTCCAACAAAGAGTATTTTTAGAAAAAACTGCTCCTTATATATTACAAAACACTTCAAGGGCAATATGGACATTGAACTAACAGACGCAGAACGGATAAAAGTCCTTAATTCAGACGATTTGTATTCCATTATGCAAAAAATCTTGCTGCGTGAGAATAAGATTGACCAGAATAGAGAACACTTTTGGGTAGTTGGATTAGAGACCAATCAAAGAATTTTATTTGTAGAACTAATTAGCTTAGGCTCTGTTAATGAGAGCTTGGTGGAACCCATGGAGGTTTTTAGCTTGGCCCTACAAAAACGAGCGGTCAAAATTATTTTGTGCCACAACCACCCCAATGGAGAACTGCGCCCTTCGGAGAAGGATTGCGACCTGACCGACCGCCTCATTCAAGTGGGCCTGATTGTAGACACACCTGTTATAGATCACTTAATTATTAGCGAAAAAAGCTTTCTGAGTTTTGCTGATATTGGACTCTTAGACAAGCTCCAAGAGAGCACCAAACATGTACCAACCTATCTGATGATTGAGCGGGCAAAAAAAGAGGCAGCCAAAATTGCCAAGCAGAACAAGGCTATCGAAATTGCTAAAAAGCTCAAAAGATTAGGCACAGAGGACCAAATCATTGCTGATGTAACAGGAATTCCCCTGTCAGAAATTGAAGCTCTACGAGTTCGTAAGCGTTAGTTCAGGCTATTGCTTGATTGATTGCAACAAAACTACTATTGGATTGTTTGTAATGACTGATATGTTAAACAACTATTTAATCCTAATAAAAAACTTTTTATGGCTACAATTAATTTTCAAGGCAAACCTGTACACACTTCTGGCGAACTTCCTAAAGTGGGGCAACAAGCACCAGATTTTAGTCTTACAGGCAGTGACTTTCAGCCGTTGACTTTAGAGAAATTAAAAGGGCAGCGGGTAATTTTAAATATTTTTCCAAGCGTGGACACGGGCATTTGTGCTATGTCTGTCAAGCGTTTTAATGAAGAGGCCGCCAAATTGGACAATACCAAAGTAGTGTGCATTTCTCGTGATTTGCCGTTTGCACAACAGCGTTTTTGTGGTGCAGAGGGCATCGAAAATGTCCTTAGTGCTTCTGATTTTGCTACAGGGGCATTTAGCAAGGCTTATGGGCTGTTGATGACCGATGGTTTATTTTCGGATCTTTCGGCACGTGCTGTGGTGGTTTTGGATGAGAACGGCCAAGTAATATACACGGAACTGGTTCCTGAAATTGCTCAAGAACCCAATTATGAAGCTGCATTGGCAAGTTTATAGTGGGTTTCTAAGCCAAGTTGATGCAAAACTCAACTTGGCTTAGTACTTTTGTGGCGTACACCTTTGTTTATTTGCCTTTTATACTTGCAGTTGATTATGCACATGTCCAAAAAGAAGCCTAGCTTCCCTGTTTCAGAATCTCTAAAACGATATTTATTAGAGTATGAACGCTCTTTTTCATTGCCTATCAAATACGATGACCTTACTAATTGGTTTGAATCTGCTGCCATTTATGATAGTAAAGGCAACGATACCCTCTGGGAATCTGTTATATACCCCCCTACCTTCCAAGAAGAAATTGAGACAGCACTGACGTATATCTATGCCATGCTCAAGACGGATGGCAACGTAGAAGTAATTGAACACCTCAGAATTAGTAGAATTGATTACTGCCTTTTTGGCAACTCCAAGCCCTTTCGCATTCGGATAGTTAATACACTCAATGACAACCACGATTATTTTTACATCAAAAAAGCAGATGCCTCTAGGATTTATGGTTTAGAGTTGGAACATATCCTAAGCCCCAATAGGCTTGATTTTATTGTAGATGGTGACACCTTGGTAGAGGGACATATTCCAGGTATTCCGGGTGATGTATTCCTAGAGTATTACATCAACACCCCCAAATTTGCCAAAGGCTTTGCAGCCAAAGAATTTGTCAAGTTTAATGAACGTTGTTTTGTTATGCTGCTCGGTGATATGCGAGCTTACAATTATGTAGTAGATGTTACACCTGATTTTGATACCGAAAAATACCGTGTACGGGCTATAGATTTTGACCAAATTTGCTACGAAGGACGCAAAAATCACTATTTGCCACAATTCTACAAAGAAAACTTTCCTATTGTCAAGTTTTGTATGGAATTGCTGCATCCCACTACCGTTAATCAATACCAATATGAAGAGCGCACCCTAATGAAAAGGCGGTACTACATTGCCCAAAAACGTATCAAACGCCTCCTCAACAGCATGGTCAAAGACACCTTATCCACCAAAGAAAAACGTCGCTCCCTAATTAAAGACCTCAATGCCTATCACAATACTACTAAGTTTTCTCGCCTCAACTCTATGGGTAGAATTCTTCGATTGCACATGACCCTAATGTTGGGCAAACCCAAACCCAAGCTAGAACGTAAAAAAAAGAAGTAACTACTGTCCTTTGCTATTTTGGAGCAGTCATCTTGCTCTAGCATAGCTAAACAGAACAATCGCACCAATCGACAAATTTGCTGTACGGTGTTTTATTAGTAGATAAATAGCCTTCTTATGTCTTTATAGTTGAGGTCTGTATCACCTTTCTACAACAAATCGGCATAATTTTCCTTATTTTGAGTGTAACCCTTGATAGGGTTCTTTTTTTATTCAATTAAGATGATTATTCTCATGAAAAAAATACTGCTTCTAACAATACTACTTTGGGGTGCAAGCTGGCAACTCTCTGCTCAACTCAAAGACATCACTATTCCCGACATTTGGGAAACCTATAAATTTTATCCAGAGTATGTTCCGGGATTCAACTTTATGAAAGATGGAAAACATTACTCGGTATTACAAGGCAACCAGATTCTACAATACAATTTAGCTTCTGGCGACCAAACGGCTGTTATTTATACGCCCGTAGGCTTGGCTTTGTCCAGTTATAGTTTTAGTGACGATGAGAGACAGATTATCCTAGAAACCGACAGAGAACAAATTTATCGCCGTTCCTCTAGGGCCAATTTCTATATCTGGAACCGTGAAAAAGAAACTTTGCTAACCGTTTCTAAAGCTGGAAAACAACGTTATGCCACCTTGGATGCTGCTGGCGAGCGTGTGGCTTTTGTTCGTGGTAATAATTTGTTTTATAAAAACCTAGAGGCCGACAAGGAAGTTCAGATTACTACCGATGGAGCGGTGAATGCCATTATCAATGGGGCTACAGACTGGGTTTATGAAGAGGAATTTGCTATTTCCAAGGCTTTTGAGTGGTCGCCCAAGGGCACCAAGATTGCTTTTTTGCGTTTTGATGAGCGCAAGGTCAAGGAATTCACTTACACCACCTACACCAATGAATTGTACCCTATTTACAATACCTTCAAGTACCCCAAAGCAGGCGAAGATAATGCCGTAGTGACCGTACACATCTATGACTTGGAAACTAAAAAAATCACGGATGTTAAAATTAAAAAAACAGACCAAGAGCAATACATTCCTCGCATCAAATGGGTAAATGACAATCAATTGTGCATTACTCGCCTCAATCGCCACCAAAACAACCTTACTTTGCTCCTAGCCAACCCCAAAAATGGCAGCACCAAAGTATTGCTCGAAGAAAAGAACGAATACTTTATTGATGTGCATGATAACCTGACCTTTTTGGAGGATGAATCGTTCATCTGGACCAGTGATGCCGATGGTTATAATCATTTGTATTCGTATGATAACAAAGGAAAACTAGTCCGCCAACTGACCAAGGGAAACTATGATGTCATTCGTTTTTATGGTTTGGATAAGAAAAACAAGCAGTTGTATTTTCAGGCAGCTATGACTAGTGCCAAGCATAGAGGCTTGTACAGTGTGCCACTGGCAGGAGGCGAACCCAAGGCATTGCACCCAAATGAAGGCGTAAACAGTGCTCAGTTTAGCAGCACCTTTGAGTATTTTGTCAATACCTACTCCAAAGCCACCCAACCACCCAGCTACAAGGTCTATGCTACCAAGGATTTGAGCTTGGTGCGTACTATTGAGGAAAATAGAATGCTACAGGAACGCCTAGTAGAGTACAATATGGGAGAGCATTCTTTCTTTGATTTTGTCAATGCCGACTCGGTGGTATTGCATGGTTGGATGATTAAACCACCCAACTTTGACCCCAACAAAAAATACCCTGTTTTTATGTATACTTATGGCGGTCCGGGCAACCAAACTGTCATGGACAGATGGGGCGGACAAAACTACTTGTGGTTCCAGATGTTGGCCCAAAAAGGCTACATCATTGTATCGGTAGACAATCGGGGTACCGATGCCCGTGGAGAGGCATTTCGTAAGTCTACGTATATGAATTTGGGTGGCTTGGAAACACAAGACCAAATTGAGGCCGCTCGTTATTTTGCCCAGCAGCCTTATGTAGACCAAGAACGCATTGGTATTTTTGGCTGGAGCTTTGGAGGTTATCTCTCCACTTCTTGTTTGGCCAAGGGCAATGATGTGTTCAAAATGGCGATTGCGGTTGCTCCTGTTATCAATTGGAAGTGGTACGATACCATCTATACCGAGCGTTTTATGCGTACGCCCAAGGAGAATAACAAAGGCTACGAGGACAATTCGCCCATCAATTTTGCTGGTGACATCAAGGGCAAATACTTGCTCGTACACGGCATGGCCGATGACAATGTACACTTTCAGAATGCTGCCGAAATGGCCCGTGCGCTCATTGCCAAAAATATTCCTTTTGAGGAAGCTTATTACCCCAACAAAAACCACGGCATCTATGGCGGTGCAACTCGCTCCCACCTTTACCACAAAATGACCAATTTTGTGTTGGAGAATTTGTAAACTAACAGCGCAGATACTGCAATAATGAAATGCACTACTTGGCAACAGGTGGTGCATTTTTTTTGTGAGGTTGTATTGTGGTTAGGTAGGTACAAAAAATATACTATCGAATATTCCGAACTATCTTGATATACCCCTACTGTAGTTGGCAAAATTCCCCAAAAGTGGTCAACCAATTTCCCCATTTTAAAAAAAATGAAACTGAATTTGTTGCCTTATCTTTGTAAGGTCATTAATAACAATGCTTCTTGCGCTGGGGATCGTTGCTTATAGAAGTATTGGTGACAACAATGTTTTTAGTTCATAGTATACGTATATACACCTGTAAACAATAACAATACATGGGTAACGTACACAGGTGTTCGTAGTTGTGTTTATTAGTAGTGGTGCTGCTCTATGCGCCACTACTTACACACGACCAAAATAATAATTTTTTCTACCCCCATTTATTCAATTCTTCCAATGGAAATCAAATTATCCAAAACCGACAAAAAAATACTACTCACCCCCAAGGATATTTATAGTGTAATGCAAAAAATACTCTTGCAGGCGAGTCCTATCAATCAAAACAAAGAACATTTCTGGGTATTGGGCCTAGCCAACAACAACAAACTGCTCTTTGTAGAATTGGTGAGCTTAGGTTCTGTCAACAAAACCATTGTAGAACCAATGGAAGTATATAGCCTAGCCATACGCAAAAGAGCCGTCAAAATCATACTCTGCCACAACCACCCAAGTGGCTCTACCAAGCCCTCAGAAGAGGACTGGAATATAACCGACCGACTCATTCAGGTAGGCCGAATTGTCGATATACCCGTGGTGGAGCATCTCATTATTTCTACGACCAGCTATTTGTCATTTGCGGATACAGGTTTGATAAACTTCTTAAACAAAAGCATACAGTATGTGCCCAATTATGCCTTGGCTCGAATAATGGATGAACGGGCAAATGCACAAATTGCAAAAATAAGAGCAGAAGCAAGACAAAAACTGCTTGGTGTAGCCGCCAAACTCAAAAAATATGGCCTGACTGCCAAGCAAATAGCCGAATGTACCAACTTGCCCATAAAGGAAGTGAGGAGTTTGAAATAAGAGCAGCAAGGAAACACTCCTTCCAAAGAAACGACATAAAACAAACACGGCCGAATGCTATTCGCCCCAATAAACAAAACAAAAAGTCCCAACGGGCAGGGCTGTTAAGTTCTAAATTTAGATTATGTTTAACGCTACGTTTAGGAATCCCGAAGGGATGAAATGATTGTAGCTTTGTTCATAAAGCGTATTTTTGAACCCTGAAAGGGTGCTATTAAGTTCTAATTGTCAACGCTCCGAAAGGCGAATCCCGAAGGGGTGAAATGATTATAGCTTTGTTCATAAAGCGTATTTTTGAACCCTGAAAGGGTGCTATATTTATCTTGTATGCTAATAATGACATCCCTTCGGGATTTATAGGCATTTTATAGCATTATTACTACAATAATATCACCCCTTCGGGGTTTTTCCAGCAGTATTCGGAGGTATTTGCCAGAACTTAACAGCCCTGCCCGAAGGGATGAAATGATTGTAGCTTTGTTCATAAAGCGTATTTTTGAACCCTGAAAGGTAGGGCTGTTAAGTTCTAATTGTCACCACTCCGAAAGGCGAATCCCGAAGGGACGATTTAATGATTGATACAGTGTATCAATT
>CAYULH010000004.1:0-81881 GCA_964445645.1 uncultured Aureispira sp.
GCTAGTGCAAAAGAATCATTTTTTAGTCCGAGAACTTTTTTAAGACTACTTAAACGTTGAAACACAAAAATTTATGAAACTAGCATTTATAGGAATTGGGAATGTAGGATTTGCATTGGCTAATAATTTGCAACAAAAAGGACATGAAATCCTAATTGCACACGATGATTTACAGAGCGAAAGCATCCAACAAGCGCAGGCCAAAAACCCTGCTTTTGGTGCCTTCACCATTCAAGAAGCTGTCAATAAAGCAGATGTTGTTTTTTTGGCTACGCCTTTCAAAATTAACGAAAGTATTGTATCGGCCATTGATTTTCAGGGCAAGGTGCTGATTGATTGTACCAATCCTGTTGGGCCGGGCATATCGCATGGCTTAAAAAGCGAAATTTCGGGGGCCGAAAAAGTACAGGAATGGGCCAATAATGCTCAAGTGGTTAAGGCATATACGATTTATGGTTTTGAGAATTTGAACAATTCTAGTTTTCCCGATTATAATGTAAAACCCGTGATGTTGATAGCCGGCGATGATGCAGCAAGCAAGGCGGTGGTAACGGAACTCAATACTGATTTAGGATTTGATACCTTAGATACAGGGGCTTTGTCTCAATCGCTCCACTTGGAGCACATGACGCTGCTCTGGGTAAAAATGGTGCGTGCCAATGGGCATCATCCGAACTTTACTTGGGCTTACTTGGAGCGTGGGTAGGGTTTTGGGGGTTAGATATTGAAAAACCAATAATCTGGTCATGGACTAGGTTGATAGTAAAAATAAATTTAACAGGAGTTTTCTACAGAATGAAAACTCCTGTTTTTGGTTTAGTTGATATAGCCATTGACTATCGTTTCTTCGTTATTCTAATTTTTAGCAATTTTCGTATTCTATCAAAATCAGAGTTTCCCATTCCCTTTTGTTCAAGTGTATTGAGATCTTCTTTTATTACATCTACCCACTTTCGTTTATCTGGTAATTTTTGCCATCTCTTATAATAGAGAAAAGCTTTTTCTGCCTCAGGATAATTTCCCTTGAGTAAGTGAAAGAGTCCCAGATTACCTCTCATGTACATGTTTTCAGCATTATAAGTAAGTGATTTTCTCAAATATTGTCCAGCAGTATCTATATCATTCATTAATATAGAATACCACGCAATAGAGTTATATGTGTTACCTATCCATTGAGAACCATAAGTATTTTTAAGTTTGGGATTATTCAATACAAAATTGATTGCTGTAAGCATTTTTTCCCTAGCTTCACTATAGTGACCTAATGTTGAGGAAGCATTAGCTTCACTAAACCAATGCTTAACTTTATCCATATTTTGTTCAAGTTCCTCTCGCTCTTGTTTTAACTTTTCTCTATGCTTAACCTCTGCATCCTTTAGAGCAAAATTATTAGTCTCACTAAAACAATTTTCCATTTCTGAATTTTTCATTGTTTCCTGAGTGTATTCATTTTGCTTCATCCAATAACTAGGTAGATGTTTATTGCTAATTTTATCAACTAAACAATTACAAACATCATCTTTACCTGCTTCTTGTGTATAAAACCATTGTAGACATTTCAATTTAAGATTATTCTTACTCTCAGCTGTCCATTCATCAACATAGACACTGTTTTGGACTAATGCAACTACCTCTATATATATGTGTACACCACTCATAGTCTTAGGATTTTTCAACCCTAAAAAGAATCTACCAGATCGCACGTCATCTACACGCACCACTGCTTGCTTGGTATTTAAAGTTGTTCCCTCGGTTATGTAGTAGAAAGTCCCTCCACTATTATCCCATTTTTCAATAAATGGAGTCCTATTATCAGCCGTCAATAAATAAACATCTATATTATCCGTACCAGCTGGCACTGATAGCTGATCTACTAATGGAGCAATTGCTTGGGTTGCTTTAACAACTCGCGTTCCTATTTGTAATGCTAATTTCAAATTCTTGACCAAACTCTGGTCTCCTGGAGATGTAGAAAAACTGTAATACCATGCTACAGTATTTGGCGGCAAATCAAAGGGTATGGTAACTCTAGACCTACCATTTAGAGAAGCTTTAAACCCACCATTTAAAAAAATTGATCGTTGCTCTACAATGGTTGTTGTAGTTCTTTCGACCTTTGTATACTGGGCTTTTGATTGAGAGTAGAAAAACAGCAATAATATTGCTAAATAATATTTCATAGTATTTATACTTTAAAGCCCCAAACTCACCTAAGCTAGTAGCTTTATTAATTTTACTTTTCTTATGCTTATACTGCTTGTTCATCAATAAATTTAGAAGCAGAAGCAATTATTCTTTCTTTATGAGTATAAATATCTTCAATTTTTTCTATCAGAATTTTTTCACTTTTTTTCTCAACATCAAAAACTTCAAGATATTTTTTACTCCTATTTAGCCATAATCTACAAATACATTTGCGATTATTATTATCAAGTAAAATACTAAAATAGCTTTTCGTATCTCTGTAAAACACTCTATCAGACGCTATAATTGGTAAAAGAATAGCCTGAATAACTCTATATCCCTGCAATTCCTCTTCTGTAGTTTCAATCCCGTTATCTTCTTCTTCCGTAGCTTCCGAATCTTGTTCGTCCTCATAGCTAGATGCACTGTCTTCTTCAATATTATTATCAATAACTTTAGAAAGTCTGTCATTTATAATTTCCTTAATAAGCAAGGAACTAGACTTTTGTGTAAGTATTTTGAATTGCTCTAAAACCCTAGATGTCACTTTTCCAGAATACACTTGTCTAGCAATAAGTTTTACAAACTCATCACTAGGGTGATTTAGTTCTTGTGCCAAAATATCTTTAATTTCTTTAGAATATTTCAGGTCACTAGCATTATCAAGGATTGTATCAATATCAAAATTTGATTTTTGAAACCGTTTTAACGCATTGATGTTGTTCTCTGTAATTTTAGTGATCGAAAATTCAAAAAATGGTTTTTCATCCATTTTATTTTTTTCCTCAAGATCAGCATAAAAGCGGTAAGAAATTCCATTCGTAAGAATAGCAAACCGAGCTTCAACTACATGGAAATATCTAAACAATTGGGATTGATGTACATCAAGTTGCTGCTGCCAACTTTTACACTCAATAATAATGGTCGGTTTTTCATCTATGCAAATGCAATAATCCACCTTCTCGCCCTTTTTTGTGCCAATGTCTGCTGTAAATTCTGGAATAACTTCCATAGGATTAAACACATCATATCCAAGAGCCTGGATAAAAGGCATGATAAAAGCATTTTTAGTTGCCTCTTCTGTTCCTACTTGAGCTTTCATTTTTTCTACTCTATCACCAATCTGTTTTAACCGATCTATTAAGTCCATTTTGTTCTGTTTATGGGTAAAATATAATTAACTTGAATTATTACACCAATGTTATAACACAAAAAAACATAAATATTCTTAAAAGAAACAAAAAAGTCTATAAAAATTATTAAATATTTTTTTCAAAAAAAATTCTTACTTGGAGCGTAACGTGGTAGCAACGCAAAGTTTTGCGTTGCTACCACAAAAACGGCAACACGGCCTTTCTATTGGCTGGATAATCCTCAAATTTTTGCAGATACCACTGGTGATGTGCCAAGGCTCTGGGCACCAAATTGGCAAAAGTCCACAAAGCAAAAGAAAAGGCCGGCAAGGCCCACAGCATAATGGCAAAGCCTGTCCATTCTACAATCTCTCCAAATAAGTTGGGGCAAGACACCCACTTGAACAAGCCACCTTTGGGTATTTTATAGCCTTTCTCGCCCGGTTTTCTCAAATGGAGCAAAATATTATCTGATTGTATATTAAGGAACATTCCTAGTACAAACAAACCGATTCCTAGTATAAAATAGGGCGAATACAGCCACTCACTCGTATACAAATCCCCATAATTGCCCAAAAAATAGCCATTCAAAAACCCATTGACCACATTAAAAAAAATAGCCGAGCCCATAATCAGCACCGGCATACGTTTCTCATGATCTCGCTGGCGCAAGGGATAAATGACACTTCTATTAAAATAATGCAGCATCCACAACCCCCAAAATAGCCAAGTGACGGTATTGGGGGCGGTTGTTCCTGCAAAGAAAAAATAGCTCAATACCAAAGGCGAGGGCAATTCCATGATAATCCATCCCAAACGTGCATTGATGGTGGCCCCCCAATCATCCGAAGTGTGCCGCCCAAAGGGAGCGGTTACAAAAAATAAAGAAAAAAAAGTCAATACAGCCAGTGCCGTCCAGCCATATACTAAGTAGTAAAAAATTGTAGTGGTCATGTTTGTTTAGAATTGTTTAGGTGTGAGAATAGATAAGAGCAGATAGCTTCTAGTATTGAAATTGCAAAGCAATGCCTCAAATTAAAGCATTTTTCACTAAATTGAACAGAATCCCCTACATACAGCAATAGAACCACTATGCAGCAACAAATTATCAACTGCCACCAACAAATCAGCCCTCATATTCATCCAACTCCTGTCCTAACTTCTAGGTTGATTAATCAACTAGCTGGGGCTGCTTTATTTTTTAAGTGTGAGAATTTTCAGCGCACAGGCTCGTTTAAGATGCGTGGGGCAACCCATGCTATTTTGCAGCTTTCGGACAGCCAAAGAGCCAAGGGGGTGGTGACGCATTCTTCGGGCAATTTTGCCCAAGCAGTAGCCTTGGCTGCTCAAACTTTGGGCGTAAAAGCCTATATTGTGATGCCCTCCAATGCACCAGCCGTCAAGAAAAAAGCCGTGCAGAGTTATGGGGGCCAAATCATAGAATGCGAACCCACCATAGCAGCCAGAGCGGCCCATGCCCAAAAGATTGTAGACGACAAAGGTGCCAGTTTTTTGCACCCGTCCAATGATTGGCCGGTCATTATTGGGCAAGCGACAGCCGCTTGTGAATTGCTGCAAGAACACCCGAAGCTCGATACCTTGATTGCCCCTGTAGGCGGCGGTGGCTTGTTGGCGGGTACGGCTTTGGCAGGGCATTATTTTGGTCAAAATTGCCAAGTTATAGCAGGCGAACCCTTGGCGGCCGATGATGCTTATCGCTCCTTGCAAAGTGGAAAAATTGAAACCAACAGTACTGCCCACACCATAGCTGATGGCTTGCGTACGCACTTGGGCGATCAGAACTTTCCTGTTATTCAAAAACATGTACAACAAATCATTAGAGTAACAGAAGCGGAAATTGCAGCAGCATTGGGTTTGCTTTGGGAACGCCTCAAAATCATCTGTGAACCTTCTTCGGCAGTGGTGCTGGCCGCCATATTAAAACAAAAAGAAACCTTTGCAGGGCAACAAATAGGATTAATTATTTCGGGTGGCAATGTGGATATTCCTAAAATTGGCGCATTGCTCCATCAAAACCAATAAAAATTACACTTTATGAGGTGGTCTATAGAACAATTACAACGGGCGTGGCAAGTGGCTAGTCAGTTTCACAACGGACAAAAATACAAAGGCCAACAAGAGGGTCAATCGGTGGAATACATCAACCATATCGGAAGTGTGGTTTTGGAGGTGATGGCTGCCGTGCAACTAGAATCCCAATTGGATGCTGATTTGGCCTTGGCTTGTGCTGCCCTGCACGATACGCTCGAAGATACAGCCCTAGATTATGTCCGCCTAGAGGCGCAGTTTGGCTCGGCCATAGCCCAAGGGGTGCAAGCCCTCACCAAAAACGAGCAACTGCCCACCAAACAGGAGCAAATGCAAGACAGCCTTGCACGCATTCGCCAACAGCCCCAATCTGTTTGGGCCGTCAAAATGGCCGATAGAATTTGCAATCTACAGCCTCCACCTTACCATTGGTCGAGCCAAAAAAAGCAGACTTATCAGCAAGAGGCACAAATGATTTATGAGCAATTGCACCCTTGTAGTCCTTATTTGGCGCAACGTCTACAAGACAAAATCAAGGCTTATGAGCAGTATTTTTAGGGATTGGGTAAGAAATTCTATTCCCTAACTTATTGTGATTTTGCAATAAGTTTGGTAATTTTAAGTAGGTGCAAAAAAGTAACCGTATAATAAAAAATGAGAGCTTTTGGTCTAGATCAAGGCGAAAAACAAAGCTTTAGCGAGCTAAAGCGCGTATTTTCAACGCCGAACCGAGGCTCTGCCGAGCTCATAAGCGAAGCGCACTAGCTAGGGCAAAAGAATCGTTTTTTAGTGCGATAACTTTTTTAAGACTACTTAAGTAGACCCTTTTTATTTTCTATTTCAACGACCTCGATCATGTCTAGTACCCCCAACGAACTAGCACAACAACTCTTGCTTGCCGTCAAGCTACAGCAGGATAGCCAACCCCTACAAGACCAATTGGCACAACTCACCTTGGATGAATTAGAAAAGGATTTGATTTATGCCAAACGCCAAAAAGCCTTCTGGATCAATTGTTACAATGCTTATTTTCTAATACTAAGAAGGGATCAAAAAGTAGAGAAATCTGCCATTTACACCAAGGCATTTTTCACCATTGCCCAACAAAAATTCACCTTGGATGACGTAGAGCACGGCATTTTGAGGCGTTTTCGCTACAAATACTCCTTGGGCTTTTTGCCCCAATTATTTGTACCAGCCCACATCCGCCGCCTAGCTGTAGAGGCCGTGGATTATCGCATCCACTTTGCCCTCAACTGTGGGGCCAAGAGCTGCCCACCCATTGCCTTCTACACCCCCAAGGAACTCACCCAACAGCTCAATACTGCTACCCAGTCCTTCCTAGCCCAAGAAACGGACTTTGATGACGAACGCAAAATCATACTCACCACACGCCTATTCCTGTGGTATTTAGGTGATTTTGGTGGCCCTTGGGGCATCCGCCAAATTTTCAAAGCACAATTGGATAAAAATGTGAAGGGCTATAAAATCAAATACAAGCCGTATTCTTGGGAAGAGGATTTAGATAATTTTGTGGCGTAGGGACAGCATATATGTTGTCCCTACGCCATGTCATATATATTGCCCCTACCCTATATTTCACGTCCCTACGCCTCAAAAATCACATCCCCCAAATCCGTATCGGTTCGTTGCTCCTCCCTCAAATCATCAATATCATTCAACTCTTGGGCAATGCGATCAAAGCGGTACATGATGGTATTTTGTTTATTCAGGTACGCCTCACCACCCAAATCGGATAGTGTATCGCGCATCACTGCATCTACAGTAGCCGCATCTAATTTTTCCTCGGTGGTTCGCTGGGCGTTGGCAACTTCTGTGAGCTTATCCAGAGGAATTTCGTGTACATGGTCGGCTCCTTGGTCGTAGGTTTGGAACACCACTTTCATGAGGCGTTTGCGGATGTTTAGCTCACGTTGTTGGCGTTTTAGGGGGCGGAGGCGCAACCAGCGCAGCAAGGGAATGAGGAAGAAACTGATGGAGTAGACCAAGGGAAAAATGCCAAACAAAACCATGCCTTCCATGCCTGCATCTAAGCCTGTAGGGCCCAAGTAACCGCCAAAGAGTAGCACCGCCGACATGACCAAATTGAAGGAATTGATAGCGATGATAGCACCATTCCGACTATTGGAATTGCCCGTCAGCTCGTGTTCTGGCTCGTACTCATCCCAATACCACACCACCGGCTCCTCGCCTGCTCGGTTTTTGGCGCGAATGAGTTGCCCAAAATCGCCGTAAAGCGTGCCATTGTCCGATATTTTGGCCTCGCCATTGAACAAAGCCAAGCATTCGGTCATGAAGTTTTCGGCTTCCTCTCTGCGCCAACCGGCCAAGGCTTGCACCTCTGAGGTCGTAATCAAGCCTTTATGCTCTCTCAGGAAGGTAGCCACCTCTTGGTTGTTGGCTAGAGGATCCAGCTTCACTCTGGGCGGCCCAAAAATAAAATCGTAGATGGAAGCCACAAAGCTCTTTTTGTCCTTGGGGTTCTTGGAGCGTTTGCGGCGTTTGAGTACGCTTGGTCTTTCTTGATAATGCTGGTATTTGTAGCCATAATCATCTTGTCGATAATAACGATTGTTGTACCCCATAATGGTATTCCATTCAAAAATAGAAAGAAATACCCGAAACAATACCGCAATGGCATCCCCTACGCCATCGCCATCCTCTGAGGAAACGGCCAATCCCAACAAGAGAATTAAAAAGATAAAAAAGTAAATAATTAAGAACAGCGAGGTAAGCAGCTTGTAGAACAGTTGAAAGCCCTTCCAGAGCCATTGCACGAATTCTTGGAAACGCTCGCCCCACGTTTTTTTGTGACGGCGTTGCAAGGTGGTTCCAAAATCATAAATCAAGTCGCCATTCTCCGTTACTTTGAGTTTGCTATCGTACTTGCCGAGCAAATCCTTGATGGCGATTTCTGTTTCAATGATGGGCATTCCTGTTACCGAAGAAGCATCTTCTAGGGTAAATTGCTTGCTGTTATTTTTCTGTACATATTTTTCTAAAACAACTAAATTTGCTTTAGGGTCATCGTAGGCCATATTATAATAATGAGACTAAGTATTGAAGTTATTGATAGGAATTGGGTAGGCGTGTGCAACATTAGTTTTACAGCTTTAAATATAGAATATTTACCAAGCTCAACCAAAGTTCTAATTGCTCAACACTAATTTAATCCAGCAAGTTCAAAGAATAACCAAAGCATACTCCCATAAGAGCAACAAAATTTATTAGCTTTGTAGGCTAATTTAAAAACCCACCATATTCCCATTATTATTACTGATTTGTATTCTAAATTATGAGCGAGAACCTCACTATGGCGCTGGTATTAACCATTCTTGCTGGTCTATCTACAGGAATTGGTAGCCTCATTGCTTTTTTTATTCGTGACAAAAGTGTCAAACTCCTTTCGTTTTCGATGGGCCTGGCTGGTGGGGTCATGCTGTATTTGTCGTTTGTAGAAATGCTGCCCCATGCCACCCACGGCATTGCAGCTACCTTGGAGCATCCGCACGATGGCAGTTGGTACGCCTTGCTTGCCTTTTTTGTGGGAATGCTTTTGGTGGGAGTCATTGACCACCTAATTCCCCACCACCACGAGCATCCAGACAGCATTTTAGCACTAGACCCGACCTTGGAGCAACAAAACCGACGACTTTTGCGTATAGGAACAATGACGGCAATAGCCTTGGCTATTCATAATTTTCCTGAAGGGGTTGCCACCTTTGTAGCGGCTTTGGAAGATCCACACTTGGGGGTAGCTATTGCGGTGGCTATTGCCTTGCACAATATTCCAGAGGGCATTGCGGTTTCTTTGCCCATTTATCATGCTACAGGCAATCGCAAAAAAGCATTTTGGTACTCCTTTGGCTCTGGATTGGTGGAGCCAATTGGAGCTATTCTAGGCTATTTTTTGCTGGCGGCTTATCTCACGCCTTTTGTAATGGGAATGCTCATGGCTGGCGTGGCAGGGATTATGGTGTTTATTTCTTTGGATCAATTGCTGCCTGCTGCCCAAGAATATGACGACCACAAACTATCCATTTATGGAGTGGTTTTGGGCATGTTGCTCATGGCTATTAGCCTCAATATTTTGGTCAGTCACCATGCTCATGTGCATTAATTGTCTTTATTTTACAATAATCCTTTGCATCCATCTCGCTTATGAATCTATCTTCTAAATTACTAGAAAACGCTGTAGAGGCTTTTGCTACCTTGCCGGGTATTGGCAAAAAAACAGCTTTGCGCCTAGCTTTGCACTTATTACAAGAAGATAAAATGGCTGTTCAGCAATTTAATGAGGCCATTACCAACATGAAGCAACACATTCAATTTTGCAAGGATTGCCACAATATTTCTGATGAAGAAATCTGTAGTATATGTGCCTCGCCCAAGCGCGACAAAAGCACTATTTGTGTGGTAGAAAGCATCAAGGAAGTGATGGCTATTGAGAATACCCAACAATTTCATGGCGTGTATCATGTGTTGGGGGGTGTTATTTCGCCCATTGAGGGGGTTGGCCCCAATGACCTAAACATTAGTGACCTCATTACGAGGGTGCAAGAACAATCCGTTCAAGAACTCATTATGGCGATTAGTCCTACCATTGAGGGTGAAACCACCATCTTCTACATCTCCAAGCAGCTCAGTGAACATCCTGTTAAGATTTCGACCATTGCACGAGGGGTTTCTTTTGGTGGTGAATTGGAATATGCCGATGAATTGACCTTGGGTAGATCTATTTTGTCTAGGGTTAATTATCAGAAATAATAAAAAACTTTCCCTTCCCCCAGCCCTAAAGGGCTGCTCTTCTTAGCCTTCCAGAAAGCTACTTTTCGTTTGTAACAAAGTCTTTGCAAGTTCCGTAAACTGCCTTCCGAACAGGGCTGCCAACCGTGCAGCTTATTATTGGAACAACATTAGAGATTATGTTAGTAAAGACTTTTGCCAGTGCTGTAGAGGGCATTGATGCACAATTAATCACCATTGAGGTAAGTGCTGGAGGACAGATTGTACAAGGCCGCCCCGGCTATTCCCTAGTAGGCTTGCCCGACAATGCCGTGCGTGAGGGCTATTGGAGAATTGAGACGGCTCTCAAACAAATTGGCTACAGAATTCCCCGCATCAAGATCATTATCAATATGGCTCCTGCCGACCTCAAAAAAGAGGGTTCTTATTATGATTTGCCCATTGCTATTGGGGTTATGGCCTCCACGGCTCAACTGCCCGAAGAGCAGCTCAAGGATTATGTCATTATGGGCGAATTGTCCTTGGATGGTATCGTGCGCCCCATCAAGGGAGCCTTGCCCATTGCCATACAGGCCCGAAAAATGGGCTTCAAGGGCTTGATTTTGCCCAAGGAGAATGCCAAGGAGGCGGCTATTGTCAATGACTTGGCCGTGTATGGGGTGGAGCATTTGCAAGAAGTGGTGGATTTCCTTTTGGGGGATTTGGAATTGGAGCCAACAGTGGTCAATACACGAGAGGAGTTTGCTTATAACCAGACCTTGTTTTCCATGAATTTTTCGGATGTGAAGGGACAGCGCAGCATTAAGCGTGCCATGGAAATTGCCGCTGCTGGTGGACACAATTTGATTTTGATAGGGCCACCAGGCGCAGGCAAAACCATGCTTGCCAAGCGTTTTCCCACCATACTGCCACCGCTCAACCTGAGCGAAGCCCTAGAAACCACCAAAATACATTCAGTGGTGGGCCTAATGCCTAGCAATTCGTCTCTGATTCATGAACGCCCCTTTCGGAATCCACACCATACTATTAGTGATGTGGCCTTGGTGGGTGGTGGCAATTACCCCCGCCCTGGCGAAATTTCATTGGCGCACAATGGAGTGTTGTTTTTGGATGAATTGCCCGAATTCAAACGCTCGGTCTTGGAGGTCTTGCGCCAGCCTATGGAAGCCCGCAAAATCACCATTTCTCGCTCCAAATTTACGGTAGATTATCCAGCCAGCTTCACCTTGGTGGCTTCCATGAATCCCTGCCCTTGCGGCTATTACACGCACCCCGAAAAGGAATGTGTTTGCCACCCCAATGCCGTCCAAAATTACCTCAATAAGATTTCTGGCCCTTTGCTGGATCGAATAGACCTGCACATTGATGTTAAGCCCATTGACTACCACGATTTATCAGACGAGCGACCACAGGAGAGCAGTGAAGCAATCCTAGAACGGGTAATTCAGGCTCGGAATCTCCAAACCATTCGCTACCAAGAAGATCCCGAAATCCATTGCAATGCCCAAATGGGGGCTTCTTACCTAAGGCAATATTGCCAACTGGACAAGGCCAGCCAAAAACTCCTCCAACGAGCAATGGAGCATTACCAGCTCTCGGCTCGGGCTTACGATCGCATTCTCAAAGTGGCTCGTACGGTTGCCGACCTCGCCAATAAGGAGCAAATTTTGGCCGAGCATTTGGCAGAAGCCATTCAGTTTAGAAGCTTGGATAAGCAGAATTGGACGCATTAATTTTTCATCAATTAATGAAACATCTACCCCATTTCAAGGATTTATCTTTTGTTCAGAGTGATTTTTGAAGTAGGGTTGTATTTCGGGCTTTGTTTAGTAATAAGCTGAAAAACAAAAAGAGGAACTCAATTAAGAATTCCTCTTTTAAATCTTCTACTTGATTACGTTCTAATTAAAGAAGAGGCTTTATCAAGTCTATGTAGTACAAATATACACATAAATTTTCGATTTTGCGTAAAATATGAGAAATCAACTACGAAATAAGTATTTATCTAGACCAAGACATAATAGATACCTAAATGCAACTGGTAATGACAATAATAGAGCTAAAAGATTATATAATGCTAATATAAGATTGGCACAAGCAACACATCCTATTTTAACTCAATTTGAAGTTGTATTAAGGAATAGTCTAAACCTTCAACTTTCGAGCTACTTTTTAGATAGCGAATGGATTATAAATCAAAAAAGTGGTTTTATGAGCAGTAACTCTCTACGACAATCCAACTTTTTCTTAAGACGTTCTGTGCTAAAAACGGAGAATAAGTTGACTCTAAGAGCAATTCCAATTACAAGTGGAAAAATAATATCAGACCAAACATTTGGTTTCTGGATAGCTTTATTTCTCAGACATCACTATTCTCTTATTGCAGGTCAACCTATTCATATATTTGTTAATAAACCAGCCACAGAAGATAGAGCAAGTATCTATTCAAAATTAGATAGCATACGAAATTTTAGGAACAGGGTAAACCACTGTGAACCAATATGTTTCAATGGAAATAACATAAATTGTAATCAAGTTTTAGATACCAGAAGAAAACTATACCAACTTATAAAATGGATAGAACCTGAGTTAATTCCATTTTTTGAGGGGATTGATAATATCCAAAGTAAAGTGGATAACATCATGAGAATATGAAAACAACTGAGGTTTATCAAAAAAAGAAGATACTCTGATTGGCTCAAGAAATGAATAAAAGAGGTAAAAAGGAGTTGGAGGTAACCTCACTGCTTATTCCTTTGGATAATATATTTTTCTCCATTCAAACCCACTTTTTCCATCAAAATCTATTAGCTTTGCAGCCAAATAATAGAAGTACTTATCTTAAACAGTACCTATTAACACTATTATCACCTCACTAATTTACATTATTATTATGCTATTAAAAGGTAAGAAAGGAATCATTTTTGGCGCATTGGATGACATGTCTATTGCTTGGAAAGTTGCTGAATTGTGTGTCAAGGAAGGTGCGGAAATTGTATTGACCAATGCTCCTGTTGCGTTCAGAATGCGTGGCGATTCTAACATCAAAGTACTAGCAGAAAAATTGAATTGTGCTGCTATTCCTGCAGATGCTACACGCATGGATGACCTAGAAAAGTTGGTAGCTGAAAGCCAAGAGAAACTGGGTGGTAAATTGGATTTTGTATTGCATTCTATCGGAATGTCTATCAATATTCGCAAAGGCAAGGAGTACACCGACTTGAACCACGACTTTATGCAGAAGTCTTTTGATATTTCGGCTTTGTCGTTTCACAAATTGATGCAGGTATTGTACAAGGCAGATGCGATGAATGCTTGGGGTTCTATTTTGGCCTTGACGTACATTGGCGCACAGCGTGTTTTTCCGCACTATGGGGAAATGGCCGAAGCCAAATCCTTGTTGGAGTCGTTTGCACGTTCTTTTGGTTATCATTATGGTACGCATAATAATGTGCGTGTGAATACCATTTCTCAGTCGCCTACCATGACTACGGCTGGCACGGGGATTGAAGGGTTCCAAGATTTCTTGGATTATGCCGAAAAAATGTCGCCTTTGGGCAATGCTTCTGCTGAGGCTTGCGCCGAATATTGTATTTCGTTGTTCTCTGATTATACCCGCTATGTAACCATGCAGAATTTGTATCATGATGGCGGTTTTTCCAATATGGGGATGAATCCTGCTATTCAGAAATAGGGCGATGGCATTTGGCTGTCTTTGATTTCTATAAAATTGGTATTGTGCTTCTATTGGGGCGAATACCAATTTTTTGCTTTATCTTGGGGGCGTTTTATACTCCTATACTGATAATCCAATAAGATGAACATGCCTACCATTCAGCAATTATCTATTGTTATTCCTGCTTATAATGAGGGAAAGACTATTCATTTGATTTTGGATAAGGTGAAGGCGGTACAACTGGCTCAAAACATTCAGAAGGAGGTTATTATTGTGAATGATTGTTCTACGGATGAAACAGAAACGGCCATTCTGAATTACAAAAAAAACAACCCTGAACTCCCTATTCAATACTACAAACACGAGGTCAACCAAGGCAAAGGGGCAGCCCTGCACACCGGCATCCAAAAAGCCACAGGCGAGTACCTCATCATTCAGGATGCCGATTTGGAATACGATCCAGCCGAGTACAACCACCTGCTCCAACCCATCCTTAGTGGCAATGCCGATGTGGTGTATGGCTCTCGTTTTATGGGGGGCAATCCACATCGAATTTTGTTTTTTTGGCACAGCATAGGCAATAAGCTGCTCACCTTCTTATCCAATATGAACACCAATCTGAACCTAACAGATATGGAAACTTGTTACAAGTTGTTTGATACCAAAATGCTGCAAAGTCTTACGCTCACCGAAAAGCGGTTTGGTTTTGAGCCTGAGGTAACGGCCAAGATTGCGAGAATACCCAAGGTGCGAATTTATGAGGTGGGGATTTCTTATTATGGTAGAACCTTTGAGGAGGGCAAAAAAATCAACTGGAAAGATGGGGTGCGGGCGATTTATTGCATTGCCAAATTCAACCCTCTAGCCACTATTAAGAACACGCTTATTGTAGGGCTGCTCTTTGTTATCCTTTTGTCTATTTTAATTGGAATAGTAAAAATCTTTGTGTGAGAACTTGGATTTTGTAGCAATACCCTGTAGCTTTGTTGTTGCAAATTTGTTACTAATAATCAAAATATATTGCTTATCGAGAAAGGTGGAGGGACTTGCCCTGCGAAACCTTGGCAACCTGCAACTCGCAAGGTGCCAACTCAAGCCAGATAAGACAAATAACCAAGCAGCTCCCCCTACATGGGGTTCAAGGCTGGTTCTTGTTGCAATGGCCTTTTGCTCGATTGGCATCTGTTTAATCTTTCAGTATTATGAAAATTACAATGCAACGCCAAGATGATGCTTTCCACTTTATTGCACGCAACCAAACGGGTGCTACCTTATCCTTAGATGGCTCGCCTGCCATTGGAGGACACAACCAAGGTTTCCGCCCCATGGAATCGCTTTTGGCTGGTTTGGGCGGTTGTACGGCTATTGATGTTATTAGTATTCTCAAAAAACAACGCCAACAACTAGACGATATACAAATAGAGATTGAGGCTACTCGCCGGGAAAAGCCACTGCCCAAAATATTTGAAGATATTCAGGTGCGTTTTGTACTCAAAGGCGTGATTGATGCCAAAAAAGTGGACAAAGCCCTAGAGTTGGTCAAAGAGAAGTACTGCTCGGTGTATAAGATTTTGATTGCTACGGCTACGATTTCTTATCATTATACCATTGAAGCAAGTACACCAGCCCGAACCACACAAATTCCAGCCCCTAGCCAGCATTTTGAAACGCTGGCTGTTCGCACGCAAGTAGCGCAAACCAACAACAAGGAACATTCTGTACCCGTGTACTTGACCTCTAGCTTTACTTATGATAGTGCAGAGGAGGCGGCTGCCACCTTTGCAGGAGAAACAGATGCTTATATTTACTCCCGTTTTTCCAATCCCAATGCCACAGAATTCATTCAAAAAATGTGTTTGCTAGAAGGTACAGAAGATGGTTTTGCTACCGCTTCGGGCATGTCGAGTATTTTTGCCTCTTTTGCAGCGTTTCTCAAGCAGGGCGATCACTTGGTGGCTTGCCGCTCGGTTTTTGGCAATACGCACCGCATTATCACAGAGGTGCTGCCACAATGGGGCGTAGAATATACCTATGTAGATATTGATGCGCCCGAAACATGGGAGGCCGCCATTAGGCCCAATACCAAAATGCTTTTTTGCGAAACGCCTTCCAATCCTGCCTTGGATTTTATTGATTTGGATTGGTTGGGCCAATTGACCAAGAAGCACGGCATTATTCTCAATGTTGATAATTGCTTTGCTACCCCTTATTTGCAACAGCCTGCAAAGTATGGGGCGGATTTGGTCACGCACTCGGCTACCAAGTGGATTGATGGGCAGGGACGTGTGCTTGGGGGTTTGGTGCTTGGACGCAAGGAATTGATTAAGGAAGTGTATGCTTTTGCTCGACGTACAGGGCCGGCTATTTCGCCTTTTAATGCTTGGCTCTTGTCCAAGAGCTTGGAAACTTTGGCGGTGCGTATGCAGCGGCACTGTGAGAATGCCTTGCGAATTGCTCAATACTTGGATCAGCATCCAGAGGTGGAGCAAGTCAAATATCCACACCTCCCTTCTCACCCTCAATACGACTTGGCCGTACAACAAATGCGCTTGGGTGGCGGCTTGTTTACCTGCATTGTCAAGGGGGGCTTGGAGCGTGGCAAACGTTTCCTCAATGCCTTGAACATGCTTTCGCTAACCGCCAATTTGGGCGATAGCAGAACCATTGCCACCCACCCAGCTTCTACTACACATGGCAAACTGACCCCCGAGGCCCGAGCTGCGGTGGGTATTTGGGATGGTTTGGTGCGTTTTTCGGTAGGTTTGGAGCATGTGGATGATATTATTGCCGATATAGAACAGGCTTTGGAGGCTTCTAAGGAGTAGCGGTATTTGTATTAACCATCAAATTCTAATTAAAATGAAAAAGGAAGCTTCTTTGTTGCCTTATGCCTTATTATTGAATGTAGTTTATGTGGGGATTTTTGGGCTGGCGCATTATTTTTTGGGTAGTAATCTCCATTTATACTCGGTTGTTTATGATAATGTATTGTTGTGGGTATTGCTCTTTGTATCTATCCAAGTGGTCAGCCTTCTTTGCAAGGCTTTTAGGTGGTCAGATGATGCTACGGTTCCGCTTGTTATCAATGTGCTGGTAGTAATTGTACTCTTATGGTTGAGTGCCTTGCTGCTTGCTTGGTATACCCAAGTTTCGGTTGAGCCATTGGGAACATGGCAACGAGGGTTTTTGAATGTATTGGGTTTCTTGTATGTTTATTTGATGTTTGCTGTGGTAACTAGTTTTTATACGGGTAGTATTTTTAAGTTGGTGGGATTGGGAGTAGCTTTGTTATCCTATTTGGTTTTTGCCTTCTTTCCAGCTTTGACCAGCAATTTGGTTGCTGCTATTTTTTAAGGAGTGCTATTTTTAGGGGTTTTTCCGATAATTTCAACTGTCCGTTTTTTGAATGGTTTTAATTTTATCGTACAAAAATGCAACTTTGTTCTTCTAAATGTTGTAATTTAGAGCATTAGGAGATTTTATAAACACTGCTACTTTTGTATGGATGAAGATATATTATACTATGCTTTGGAGCAATTGACTGCCACGACACAACTTAATTTGCAAGTGCATCCTATGCCCGCTTCTGCTCCAGATCAAGGACATGACGGTCAGTTAAAATTGACAATTGACACATTGGAAGAATATTTTTTCTTTAATGTCAAAAAACGATTATCTCTTTCTAATTTACCTTATTTGGATAAATATCTGAATCAGGAGAAAAACACGCTTCTTATTGGGGATTATATATCTAAGCCTCTAAGAAAAAACTTAAAAGAAAAGCAAATTTCCTATTTGGATACCTCTGGAAATACCTTTATTACCAATCATAATGGGCTGCTTATCTATACCGAAACCAATACTAGTAATCCTGTTCTTACCCCAAAAACAGGCAATGCTTTTTCTAAAACGGGTTTAAAAGTTATCTTTCAATTGCTTATTAACGATTCAATACTCCATCAACCCTATAGAAAAATAGCAGAATATGCCCAAGTTTCGCCTGATTCGGTAAGTAGAATTCTCAAAGAGTTAAAGCGAGAAGGGTATGTCATTCAGCTCCATGCAAAACAACTGCAATTACAACACAAAGAACGATTGATTCAAGAATGGGTTGCCTTGTTTAATCGAGTATTGCGCCCCAAGCTCAAGCAGCAAGCATTTAAAAGTAAAGACTTTAGCAAGCTAAGAGCATACGCCCATGAGGCTAATGTAGATATTGGTGGAGAATTGGCAGGAGAATTATTATCCAATTATTTAATTGCTGAACGGGCTATTTTTTATACAGATTTGCCTTTTATAAATGTAGCAAAACAGTTGAAATTAGTTCCTTCTACCAAAAGTTCGGATGCTGTCACTCTTATCAAAAAATTCTGGCAAAGTGCATCGAATGCCCCTACAATTCCGCCTATTTTGGTCTATGCTGATTTATTAAACAACCCAACTCCCCGGAATTTAGAAACTGCTCAAATTATTTATAATAGCTATGTCAAAAATACTTTATAGTGCGCTTCGGACACCGGGAATCAAAACTATCCTTCATGATTTGCAAGAGGCTTCTAATGAATTAGGAATTGATTTTTTTGGAATTGGGGCTTTGGCCCGAAATGTTTGGTTTATATCCAATAATGAACAGGCTAGAGGTACAAAAGATGTGGATTTTGCAGTCTATGTACCAACTTTAGAACGATACCAAGCTCTCCGAGATAAACTTGTTTCCAATTATTCCTACACCAGTATTCCAACTAATGAGTATCGCTTAATTTCACCTCCCCCCAATCAGATTGCTGTAGATTTGATTCCTTTTGAAATGATAGCAGAACAGGAAAGTAATATTGTTAGTACTAAAAGTATTCTTTCTAATAATTTTGAGGGCTTGCCCGAAGTATATCTGAATGGTTTGGTTGATGCCACAATTGAAGAACACGCTATAAACGTTTGTTCTATTCCATCAGTAGTTATCCTCAAACTCATTTCTTATGATGATAGACCTGAAAATAGACCTAATGATCCCATAGATATAAACTCTATTTTGAGCTATTATCCAGAACTTGAAATGGAGATGATTTGGGAGGAATATACTTTTTTATATGAGACAGATCAAGAGGCATTGAGTCCTTATGATATTGGTATTAAAGTATTGGGCTATGAAATCGCCAAAATAATTGGCATTAAGCCACAACTACTTGAACGTGTTCTTGATATTTTGAATCGTGCTATCAACTTACAATCCAACCTTGCACAACAAATGATTCAGGATAGTACCAAAGAAACTGTCGAAGATAAATGCAATAGTTTGACTCTAATCAAACAAGGTATTGAAGAGCAAGTAGCTAATTTTTCTTAATTTTGTCCGATAATTTTAACTGTCCGTTTTTTGAATGGTTTTAATTTTATCGTACAAAATACAAACTCTACTTCCTTGCTCCGCTCTTATTTAAATTGTTGCTTCTTTTTTTAAATAAGCGAGCCCCTTATTTAAAATTTGAACACTTTTCTTAAATAAGGTTTACTTTTATTAGATGTTATCACACCTTATATCTATTCTAGTTTTCAAAAGCAAACGAACATGCTATTACCTGAAGGTCTTCAAATTTATCAGCATTTACACCCCGTACAGTTGGAGCGTGGAGCCGTATTGCCTGCTGTACAAATTGCTTATCATACTTTTGGCACCCTCAATCCGACCAAGGACAATGTAGTTTGGGTATTTCATGCCTTGACGGCCAATTCTAACCCCACAGACTGGTGGAAGGGGATTATTGGGGAAAATACGTGGATTGATCCGCAGCGGCATTTTATTGTTTGCGCCAATGTATTGGGTTCGTTTTATGGGAGCACCAACCCCCGTGTACACCATCCGCAAACCCATCAGCCTTATGGAATGCGGTTTCCCTTATTTACAGTACGGGATGTCGTGACCTTGCACCATCTATTAAGAGCCTATTTAGAAATTGAAACCATTAAAGTGGCAATTGGTGGCTCTTTTGGAGGGCATCAGGCATTGGAATTTGCACTAGCAGCGCCCAATTGTGTGCAGAGCTTGGTATTGTTGGCTACAAGTGCCCGCGAAACCGCTTGGAGCATTGCCATTCATGAAGCCCAACGAATGGCGATTGAGACCGACCCTACTTGGCGCAACAATACGCCAGAGGCTGGCGCACAAGGGCTCAAAACGGCTCGGGGCATTGGCCTGCTCTCCTACCGAACCATTCAAAGTTATATTGACCGACAAACGGATCGGGGGGACAAAGTGGACGACTATAAAGCGGCTTCTTATGTGCGTTATCAGGGCGATAAGCTCGAAAAACGCTTTCATGCCCACTGCTATTGGTACCTGACCAAATGCTTGGATAGCCATAATATAGGTCGTGGCCGAGGAGGTGTGGAAACTGCATTGCAACAATTGGATGTGCCTTGTACGGTTATTGGTATAGATACGGACATGCTTATTCCGCCTTCGGAGCAGCAATTCTTAGCCCAACATTTGCCGCAAGGGCGTTATTACGAAGTTTCCTCTGCATTTGGGCATGATGGTTTTTTGATTGAGGTGCAGGCTATTAATACCATTCTCAAAAAACATTTTGAACGATTGGGGGAAGCATCTTCTTAATACTTCTTACCTGAAAACATCTAACTAAATTACTCTTTAAAAAGCTTAGTTATGCTGCGTATTGTTCTTTTTTTGTTCTTGATAATTGCTGGTTATTTAAATAAAGCCACTGCTCAGAATGTATGGATAGATTATATAGTAGGCCGGCCTGACATCTTCTATTTGGATGCCAAAAAAGCCGTGGCCAAAGATTGGGGAATTGCTTATGAAACGGAAATGGCTGGTTGTATAGATGGTGAAGATACTCGTAGGCGTGCAGCAGAGTTAGACCAAAAAAATCAAGCTTATTTTAGATGGCTAGAATTGCGTTATGGCCAAGATTGGTTGCCACTGTTTAATAGGGCTGTCGCCAAAAAACACCACTACCTAAAAGCACAGGAAAATCGAGAAAAGGGGGTTTGGTATGAATTGTTGGAGAATGAGGGGGATTCTGAATTTTATACCATCAAACAACAAGTAGCTGCCGAGTGGGGCATTAATTATCAAGCAGTATGGGTAGATGTGGCGGCCTTGGATAAACAGGAAAAAGAGCAATTGCAACAACAGTTTGAACAAAGTGTGGATTATCAACAGCAGCTCCAAGATCGCTTGGGCGATGAGTGGACGGATTGGATAGAAGAAGAAAGCCGCCTGCGCTTGCTCCAAAAATTAACGCCCCAAAAAGGAACTTGGGTGGATGTGGTTTGGGGAATGCCCAACAGCCCTTATTTCAAAGCCAAGGCGGCTGTTGCCAAACGCTGGGGCATACCGTACGAGACACGCCTCATGGGCAATGAGCGCACAGCGCCTTTGATTTACAAGCAACGAGATTTGATGCGCCAAAATGCGGTGTATTTTGCCGCTCTCAACCAGCATTTTAATCGGGGTTGGATTAGGGATTTTTATCGAGAGGTGCAGCAGGCTTATGCTCGGGAGGTGCAGTAAAAACCCAAAGTGCCTCCGATACCATAGTTCAAAATAAATTAACAATTACTTATGAACCCCCAGCCGCAAACAGCTATTTCATGGCTTAATTTTTGGTCTCTTGATTTTTCTTTTACTTTTGTACTTTTCTAAGAGAACTCACCCCACAAGCTCCCTTTCTTTTTTGGTTGTTTAAAAGCATTTTTTGTGTTTGATAGAGATAAATGGCAGGAGATATTTGGTACCATTCGGCAGAATAAGCTCCGAACAGGGCTAACGGCTGCGGGGGTATTTTGGGGTATTTTTATGCTTATCTTTATGATGGGCATGGGCGATGGTTTGGAGAAAGGAATTCTCAATGAATTTGGGGGGCGTTCTACCAATAGTATTTATGTTTGGCCCGAAGAAACCACGGTGGCCTACAAAGGGCTGCCTGTAGGGCGTTGGGAATCGTTTACCATAGATGACATTTATGCCCTGCGCCAACAAGCCGATTTTATTGATATTATGGCTCCTCGCCATGTCAATCGCAATGTGGTGGCTTCTTATAAAACCAAGACCAATAATTTTGATTTGCGTGGAGAATGGCCCGGCATATTTGAGGTGGAATCCCTCATTCCCATTCAGGGGCGTGCCTTCAATCAGCGCGATGAAGAACTCAACCGAAAAGTGGTGGTCATTGGCAAAACAGTCAAAGAAGAAATCTTTGGCAACATCAATCCTATTGGTAAGTACCTCAGCATCAAGGGCATTTCTTTTCAAGTGATTGGGGTTATCAAATTTGATGGCGAGTCGCGTCGTTTGCTAGAGGCCGAGGAAACCCTTTTTATTCCCTTGGGTACTTCTCTAAAACTTTTTGGCAATGGCAAAGATATTTCTTGGTTTGTTTGTACTATTGCAGGCGATAAACGGGTAAGTGATGTAGAGGATCAAATTCTTTCTTTTCTGAAAATGCGCCACCAGATAGCTCCCGAAGACGACCAAGCTATTGGGCGTTTTAACCTAGAAAAAGAGTATCGCAAAATTACAGGTCTTTTTAGTGGTATTCGGGCTTTTTTGTGGATGGTGGGTATTGGCACCTTAATGGCGGGGGTGGTTAGTGTGAGCAATGTGATGCTGATTACCGTCAAGGATCGCACCAGAGAAATTGGGGTACGCAAGGCATTGGGCGCAACTCCTTGGTCTATCATCAACTTAATTTTGTTAGAATCTGTTTTTATTACCACCCTATCGGGCTACATTGGGCTATTGTTGGGGACAGGTTTGATTTACTTTATTAATTTAACGGTTGCTGGGGCGGATATGAGTGGACAAATGTTTATGAACCCCGAAGTGGACTTGGGGGTGAGTTTGGGTTCCTTGTTTGTACTCATTGTATCGGGTTTATTGGCCGGATTGCTCCCGTCTTTACATGCGGCACGCATCAATCCTGTAGAGGCATTGCGTTCTGATTAAGATTATAATTATAATATGAAAAACATCCTACTAGGCGTTGTTCTAACCCTATTCCTTTTACTAACGGTATGGCTTATTAGCTACTTTTATAATGGTACAGGCAATGCAGCCACTGAAGCGACTACCACTACTGCTTATCGCACTGCTATTGTTTCTAAGGCAGTGGCTACAGGCACGGTCAAGCCCCGTATTGAAATTATTATTGGTTCTCAAGTACCGGGTATTGTAGATGAGGTATTTGTAAAAGGGGGCGATTTGGTCAAGAAAGGCGATCCTATTGTTCGCCTACAGCTAGTGCCCAGCCCAACAGCCCTCAACAATGCCAAGGCCAATGTAGAATTGGCTCGCTTGCGCTTGGAGGAGGCCAAACGCCGCCTCAAACAACAAAAAGGCATCAACAATAAACGTTTTGACATACAGCAGGCAGAGGCCGAGTTTGCCCGAGCCGAGTTGCAGGAAGAGAAATATGCCGCTTTGCTCAAAGATGGCGTAATCCCAGAACTGGAGTATTTGGAATACAAAACAGCACTAGATGTAGCCCGCACTAGCTTGGAAAATGCCCGTATAGGCTCTACCAATTCGCTCAAGGAAATAGAATCGCAAGTAGATGTATTGGCTCAAGAACTAGAATCTGCTGTTAATAATGTTCAGTTATTGCAAAAAGGCGTAGCCAGCAAATCGGGCCAAGTAGCCAATATTATTCGCTCTACCGTAGATGGCATGGTGCTGGATGTGGAATCGGAAGTTGGCGATGCTGTTATTGAACGCAGTTCTTTTAGTGCAGGTACGGGCGTGGCTACCGTTGCCAATATGCAGGATTTGGTTTTTGAGGGTTTTATTGACGAATCGGATGTGGGGCAACTCAAAAAAGGCATGAAACTCGAATTGACGGTAGGGGCCATTGATGAAATGAAATTTGATGCCGTGTTGGATTATATTTCGCCCAAAGGTGCTGAGGAAACAGGTTCTATTAAGTTTGAAATTTTGGCCGATGTGGTGCAGAGAGACGATATATTCTTACGTGCTGGATATAGTGCCAGTGCAGATATTATCCTAGAGAAAAAAGAAAATGTATTGGCTATCTTGGAGCGTGATCTTTTGTTTGAGGATGATGGTAGAACCTATGTAGAAGTTCTACCAGAGGAGGGCGAGGAATTTGAAAAACGATATGTCGAAGTAGGGCTTTCGGATGGTATTAATATAGAAATAACCAAAGGATTAAAAGAAGGGGAACTCATCAAAGAGCAAGGCCCAGCTATGTAGGGTGCAATAGCATTGCACCTTACATAGCAATAGCATTGCACCCTACATAGCCCGTCTAATAATACGTAAACGGAAAAGTGGGGTGCCAATTTTCATCAACCAGAGCAGAATAGCCCTCTGTGTGTTGCCCTTCCAATTGTAAACCCTCTATATCAAAGGCCAAGCCCCAAGCCACCCCTTGGTGTAAGTTTGCTGGTAGGTCTTGCAATAAACGGGCAGACATAGGATATGCCTGAAAATACAGGTGGTTCAAACTCCATGTTCCCTCTGCTACCGCCTGCTCCTCCTCGGCCTGTATATGCTGCCACAAACCCGTTTGTGATTCCTCTATATACTGTGGTATTTTGTCTATAAGCTGCTCCAACAAAGCGGCTTGTTGGGGATGCGGATGCGTATCTGCATCGCCCCAAATAATCAGTTTAGTGGGTTTTGTCAAACCAAAATCCAAAGCACCTTCCCAAAAACCAGCCAAGCCAGCTTGCTTGTTCCGATTGGCTCGATACACCAATGGGCCAAACAAAGGATGTTCTTGTTGTGGTGTTTTCTTTCTAAAAAAGGAGAACATAATTGCTTATAATTGGATAACCAGCTCTTCGGTTAATGCTTCTTTATAATGGGTTCTGATGACGGTTCTAAACTGCTCAATGACCTCCTGAAATGGTTTCTTAACCGCCCCACCTGAAGCGTTTTTATGCCCGCCGCCATTGAAGTATGTAGAACACACCTCCTGCACCGAAAAATCGCCCTTGGAGCGCATCGAGAGCTTCACTATATCATGGCGTTCTGCAATGAGTACCGCACAACGAATTTTTCTTATTTTGAGAATAAAATTGACCACCCCTTCCAAATCCCCTCTTCGGATGTTGTACGTTTTGTGATCGGCTTGTGACAGGGCTATAATGCCTGTATTGCAATCGTCCAAGTATTCCAAACGCTGCGAAATACAGAATCCCAACAAATCAAAACGCTTAACGGTATAAGCATTGAACACCAAATCCGTCAATTTATTATTATCCACTCCACGCTCTAGCATATCGGCTACAATTCTAAACAAACGCGGCGAAGTTGCATAACGCAAACCGCCCGTATCGGTCAAAATTCCAACATAAAGCGCATTCAAAATATCGGTATTCAAGGCATCCAAATCGTCCAAAATTTCAATAAACCGATAAATCAACTCACAGGTAGAACTGGCAGTGGTATCGGAAAACATGGCTTGGCAAAAATCATCTGGATCTAGGTGGTGATCAATCATTACCTTATACGCCTTGCTATCCCGTACAATGCTTTGCATTTGCTCCAAACGCCCCAAAGTATTGTAATCCAAAGAGAAAATAACATCTGCTTCTTGTACAATTTTTTTGGAGAACATTCGAGTATTTTCATAAACCAGAATCTGATCGAAATCCTTCATCCAATTTAGAAATTCGGGCATTTCTGTGGGCATGATAATAGTTAGGCGATGCCCCTTTTGCTGGAGGTAGTGGTACAAACCCAAGGAGGAACCCAAGGCATCACCGTCAGGATTGGCATGAGCCGTAATAACAATACGTTTGGGTGTAGCTAATAATTCGGCTAATTGATCTAAGTGCTGTTGAATGGCCATAAGGACAAATTACAATAATGAGTATAAAATAGGTTGGGCTTAATTAGAGGATTTATACATTTCGATAAGAGCATCAAACATAGAACGTGGAGCAGGCTGGCAACGATCTTTCTCCATCATCAAAAACACTTCTTCTGCACGAGCACGAGCATAGGCTTTTTCCATCTGAAATATCTTAACAGCCCCCTTAATTTGATTGGGATCGGCTAGTATAGCAATATCTTCTGGACGGGTCAAATCTCGATCCGCATCGCTAATTTGAAGACCAGTCATTACAATTTTATCTTCCTGACAATGGAACACCCGTACCGTGTCCTTGCTTCTATGCTGTAAGTAGTCTATGTTACTATAAATTTTTTCTAGCACAATATCACTAAAAATATCTATAAGCTCATATACTTTTTCGCTTTCTGCCTCTTTGAGTTTTACCCACTCCTTTGCAGTAACATGATTACTAGCCAAAAATTGAATAAAATCTTCCTCCAATACCTCTAATTCTTCTTTTTTTAAACGTCGAAATTTCATAGAAATGAATGTATAATGTCTATGTAAACAAGTTCCCGATTATTTGATGCTGCAAAAGTACACTTTTTCTAATGGCTAGGTGTACGAAAACAGAACTATTGGCAAAATCTATCCTCAACCAAGGCATTTTTTTACATTTTAAAGAAAAGATTTTTTTTATCTTTTGTGACTTTTCATTTTTGATGTTTTTTTGAACAAAAAAAATCTATTCGTTTGATTATCAGCAATTTAACCACAAAACACATTAAACTTATAATATACTGATAATCAACAAAATACAACAAAAACCTCTTGGAGTAAATTTTGGCATCATTATAGGATATAATTAATCAATACTATCAGATGATTTTATAAACAACATAACTCCATGAACTATCTCAAAAAACTAACTTTTATTACTTTATTCTTAGCAATAGGAATAGTCAGTAGTATGGCACAAGCTAGTTTGACGTTTAATCAAACATTTTCTACGCTCAATGCGACCACTTTGGAGCTACAGTTGAATAGTGAAAATATTCAAGTCAAGCCTACCAAGGGTTCTCGTATCATTGTAGAAGCAGCCGTAACACTTTCGTCCCCCAATTATAACTTATTAGAATTTATGCACAAATCGGGACGTTATGAACTCAAACAACAACTAGATACGAACCGAAAAGTATTGATTTTATCACTCAAACGCATAAATAGTGCAATGGTTATCAAAGGAGAAGAAATTCAAGAAACCATTAATTATACTATTTATCTGCCCAATACTATAAAATACACTGCCGAAAAGGTAGAAGGTTAACCGTCCTTAATCACATATCCATTTTTTCCCCTCTTCTTGATGATTCAAGAAGAGGTTTTTTATTTCAACCCTATTCTTCCTCCAAAGGCACTAGATGCTGTTCCAATCCATCCTTGATTGGTTCTTCCTGAGGTTGGTTAGGAATCCAATAATAATAAAATACTATAAATAATGTACTCCATGCCCATATCATTGCCCCCCAACTCCAACGCACATCGGTCATAAAAAAGGCATATCCTAACAGCATGACCACCAACGCACACAATAATTGGTACAAAAAAGATACATCTACATGATAGCGCAGCCATTGGCGTATAGCTGTCAAACGCATAAAACAAACCGCTATAATCAAGGCATTCATCAGGCTCCGCAAGCTCCAAACAGTAATAAAAGCCGACAATACCAATTGATGATCCATAATGCCACGCCACACCACCCACTCAATTTCATACCCCAATCTTCCACTGGCAAATGGCAAGAAATAAGTCCACCAGTAAATAACAAAAAAGAGATAAAAGAGATATTTCATAATGCGTGTGGTAGGTTAGAATCAAAACAGTCTAATCCCCCCTAGTAGGAATATATTCACTGTGTTTTTTTAATAACAAGAAGGCTATTGCTAATCCTATTAATAGAAAATACAATACAAAGGCTTCTCGCAGGCGCATAAAAATGAAGTAATCATATAGGCCGTGCAATAATACAGCACTACACAAACCTGTCCACAATAACCAAGCTTGCCCTTGGGTGACAAATTTGGCACGCCCTATAAAGTAGCCCATCACTACTGCAAAAATGGCATGTCCCGGCACTGCGGTTAGCATTCTCAACCATCCAATACGAAAAGCTGTGGTCATATCTTCGGGGCGAATCACCACGTATAAAATATTCTCCAAGGTAGCAAAGCCCATTCCCACCATAATAGCATAAACAATTCCGTCCATAGGCTCATCAAACACCTTTTTGGGGAAAATATAATATCTTATAAATAGGTACTTGGCAAACTCTTCACTCAACGAAATGACAGCAAAAGCAAAGGTAAAAGTCACAAATGGGTCTTTTGCTGTGCCATAAATCCCCAAATCTCGCATTCCAAACAACTCCATCTGCAAGGCAGGATAAGTACTTATCATTCCAAAAATAAAACACCAACTCAAGTACCACAAGGGTTCGCTATTGTGCCGATCGCGCCAATAAATATACAAGACAATCAAAAATCCAGGCAAAACAGACAATAACAGGAGAAGTACAATATCCATATATAAATGAAGTTTAACTATATGTCTTGCAAGATACACAACTGCTGGTATATCGTTTCAGTAAATAGAATAGTTATTATAAGATTGTATCCTAATCCTATCAAAAAGTAGCCAACCACTGCTCTAATACTTGTTCTAGCCTAGCCGTAGAAGGTGGGGTGAGTGCAGGAGGTTTTAATTGAGATAAGGCTTCTATTCCTGCTTTTATATCCAATTGGGCTTGCTCTTGGGTAATACAACGCCCTTGCTCTGCCAATCGTTGCGCCAAATATTCTTGTTCGGTTTGACCCGGTGTAGGAATGAGCAAAGGAGGCGCTACTTGCAAGGCAGCCAAATCGAGCAAGGTGCTGTAGCCCGAACGTGTAACGACCCATTGGCTTTGTGCAAATGCTGTTTGGAGCGCCGCCTGAGACATAAAATCTTGCTGGTAGAGCTGTGGGCCTATTTGCTCCAATTGTTGCCTGCTGGGCTTGCCCCGTACCATTAAGCTCTTGTAGGGCAATGCTGATAATTGCTCCTTGAGCGCAGCTTCTAGGTATTGGCGTTGGGGTTCGGGGCCAGATAGCACGACTAGAATATCCCATTGGTGGGGCAAGGGTGCTACTGCCGAAAAACGCGATATGGCCCCCAAGTACTGTGTATTGGGCAAGGGTGGATGCGCCAAACTACCGGCCAAATTATCTGCCCCTGCCCTATCGGGCACCCAGCAAGCATCAAACGCCCTAATCAAACGCTGGTGCAAGGCATTGACCAAGGGTGGCATAACCCAAGGCGGAAGTATCAAGTGCAACTGATGCCCCACAAAAACAGAAGGCACCTTGGCAGAGCGCAAACCATACCTATTGTCACTAATAATAGCATCAATCGCATACTTTTTGATCATTGCTGCTGCTTGTTGCTTTTCGGCACGAATGGCCTTGAGCATTTGAGGAAGTTGCCGTGCGATATTCCACACCATATTACTGCTGGGATAACGAATATTATAACTTGGCAGTTCTACCCAAGACAACTGTGGATAATGCGCCTTCCAGAGTGCCAATGCGGCTCCATCAGAGGCCAATACTACTTGTACCCCTTTTGCTTGCAAGGCATCAATAATAGGAATACAGCGCGTGGCATGTCCCAAACCCCAATTAAGTGCCGCTACCAGTATTGTTTTTTGCTTCATAAGTGGCTTAATTTGAATAGAGTTATCCAAAAGTTATCTTAAACCTAAGATAGTTTTGGTAGAAACCGCAGGAGATTTACTATTTTTAAGCAATAGGAGTATACTTTTGGCGTTCTATATAAGCGGAAACTATTCCCAAATTCTATTATTCAAGTGTATTAATTCATCCTTACTTCGTTGGAAATCGTATCTAATTGATTATCAGTATATCACAGAAAATAGACCAAAGTCATAAAAGACTGATAATCAATTAGATACAAGATGATTTTTTAGCTTTTTTATAAAAAAAGTAAAAAATCCACGAAGTATTAATTCATATCATCATGAAAAATTCAAGAAAGGTACTTTTAATGCTCGTAGCTATTGTGTTTGCCATAGGAATGACCGGTTGCAAGGCTGGTTGTGGTTGCCCTCAATGGTAGATTCGTGTGCTATTGATTTGCCCCACAACCTAATCTTAATTTGCTTGTTTGTTTTTTTAGGCTTTAGAAGTACAAAAACATTAACACATATTCATCATGAAAGATTCTTTGAAAAAAATAACCATCTTGCTGGCTATTGCAGCATTCTTGACCTCTATTAGCAGTTGCCGTACACAGCAGGGCTGTCCCAACAATTTTTCTATTGAAATTGGCAAATAGAGCTTGACATGTTTTTGCAGTAGAGACACTAAAACCTACGTCTCTGCTACAAAAACACATTGGTCAATATTTCTAACGCATCCCAAATGCGTCCCAATAGCTCGCTCTTCTTGTTTTTTATTTAAATAGTAGATTTTTATCATTAGCACTATGTTAAAAATATTAACATTATTAACATGTTTAATGGGTGCTAATTTGCTTCTAGCGCAAGATTCGACTACACAAGAAATTCGCAGCTACATAGATATGCAAATGCACCCTACCATGCACGTTCCTTATAGCTTCTTTGGTAAGGGTTTTGAATTTTTTGAGGACAAAAAGCCGCCACACTTAAGCTATAGGCACCAGTTCAAAAACGTAAACTATGCCAATTATTGGCAACAGAACGAAGGCGCAAGAATCATTGTAGCTGGCGCACTCACTACGGAATGGGTCAAAAGCCCTAAACGTGCCAAAAAGGTCATTCTACAACAATTGGACTACATCCACAATTTTGCGGCAGCTCATGCCGATCAATTTGTAGTAGCCAAAAGCCCCGAAGAAGTCCGAACCTATTATCACACCACCAATAAGACCATTATTGTCTTTTCTATAGAAGGTGCCAAAAGGCTTATCAATAGCCTAGAAGATGCCCAGTTTTGGGCCAATCAAGGGGTGGCCTTCATTACCCTCATGCACTTGGTCGATTCGGAATATGGGAGCGCAGCCATTCGCCCCGGATTATTCACCACCCTGCTCAACCTAAAAGGGGCATTCAAAGCCAAGAAAAAAAGACGACTCCAAGAAAAGGGCAAACAGGCCATACGGTGGCTCGCTCAAGCAGGCATTATGACCGACCTGACCCACATGGAGCAACAAACCCGAAAAGATGCCCTAGCTTTTATGCGCCACAACAACATTCCTCCGCTCTCTACCCACGATTGTTTCAAAGACATTCAAAATACGGCTCGTGCTATTAGCGGCGAGGATATTTTGGCCATTTATCAGTTGCAGGGATTGATGGCACTGCCCATTAGTGGCATAGAAATGCAATTGGATAAGCCCAGCAGTTATTATCAACAAAAAGAAGACAGCCTGACCAAAGCAGGTTGCCACTGTGCAGGTTCCATAGATTCTTATAAGTTTATGTATCAGGAGGTGCAAGCTTATATTGAGTCCAATGTGGGGGTAATTGTGGGCGATACGGCCCTTGCTTTTTCAGATTTGAGCGAAGCGGAAAAGGTAAAGTTTGCCCTCGGTTTTCAGAGCGATTTTAATGGTTGGCTCAATCACAGCCGCCCTAGAGTGGGCAAAAAAGGCTGCTACCCCATGGATCCCAACAAAACCTATGAAGCCATTGAACTGCAAGGCTTGGCGCATCCGGGTTTGTTGGCATCGCAGTGGCGTTTGCTCGAAAAGGAGGGCGTAGATTTGCAGCCTATACAGCGTTCGGCCGAACGTTTTGTACAGCTTTGGGAGTATTTTAGGGCCAATAAAGGAACTTGGTAGGAGCTTATCAATGCTTGGGTCAGCTAAACATACAAGTCCACCTCAATTTCTTGCTCCAGTTTCAACCGTAATTTTTTTCTAATTTCGGCCTTGAGGGGCAACAAATAGGTGTCGAGTTTGGTATCAAACCAAATGGCTGTTTGCCATTGGACATTTTTAATGGAGGCGGTTATTTTCATTCGGCCCCAGCCCTCTTCTTGCCATTGCAGGTTTGCTCGAATCTCCTTGGAGATGGCTTTGGGTAAGGAGACAAAGTACCAGCTATTGGGGGCATTATGTTTCCAGATTTTGGCGGGGTAGTGGTAGTGGATGGTGTGGGGCATGGGTTTGGGCAGGGCTGTTAAGTTCTGATTATTGATGATGCAAATTGTAAACCCCGAAGGGGTGATATTATTATAGCTTTGTTTGCAAAGCGTATTTTTGAACCCTGAAAGGGTGATATTATTAATATACAAGGTGATAATGACATCCCTTCGGGATTTAAAGGCATTTCATAGACATTATTACTACTATAATGCCATCCCTTCGGGATTTTTTCCAACAATATTCAGAGGAATTTTCTAGAACTTAACAGCCCTACCCTTCGGGGTTTTTCCAGCAGCATTCAGATTAGTTTTTTCCAGAACTTAACAGTCCTGCCCAAACACTACTCCATAATAATCTTTAGCCGCTCCAGTATCTCATAAGCTGGTATTCCAAATGCCACGCCTTCTACACCAAAACCTTTGAGTTTAGCAGAAACCACTCCTATTACTTCGCCTTGCTTGTTCACCAATGGCCCACCACTGTTTCCGCTGTTGACACTCGCATCTGTCTGTATGAGTTTTGTATTGTCAATATTTCTTACACCTGATATAATCCCTTTAGATACGGTCTGAGACAAGTCCTCTGCCGATGGCGTTCCTATGGCATATACCTCCGAGGCAATTTCAACATCCTTGGAGAGATTGATTTTGTATGGAACCATGTCTTTTACATCAATTTTTAACAAGGCCAAATCATAGATTTTACTTACACGCACTATCTCCACATCGTGTTCGGTATTATCATTTAATACCACTTTTATGCCCGCCGTATCGGCTACTACATGATAATTGGTAATGATATAGCCATCGCTGCTAATCAAAAAACCACTCCCAAAACCCTGATCTGATGTCACTGTTAAGGTTGATTTGACGCTTTCTGATAATTTGGACGCATATTTACTTGGTTTGGAGATTTGGAATGCTTTCATTTCGTCCTCTTTCTCCGCCTCACTTTTATCCATCAACAAGGCTTTCACCTGCTCCGAGTTAACAAACGCTGTAAAACCTTTCTCCATAACATCATCTATCGCTTTATTCATGGCTAACTCACTCTTAGAATACTCTTCCACTACAAACTCCGCAGATTTTGAAGTAGTCGTTTGTGTATAGATAGTTTTGCCATAATAATCTAATACGTCCCATTTAATGGACAAGCCCACCGTAATCATTCCTCCTTGATAAACAGCACTAGGTCTAGCTCTAACATAATCAATGGCATAACTATTAACAGTAGCATCTACCAATAAGTTATTAAGATAGCTACTTTTGAGGGCTTTTCTTGTGGTATCAATATACCCCTTCTCTTTCAATAATTCATTGAGTACACTCGTAAAGATGGTATTTTCAATGCTAATTCCCTCATTGTCATCATATCCCACATTACTTGGAATGTTTCGGAGATAACTTTTGTAAGATGAAAAAAAACTGTAATTAATACTATCTCTTACAAGGTCTACTTCTACTTTATTAACTCTAATACTTTTCGAATCAGGCAATTTTTCCTCTAATATCTCTTCTTTGGTGTAGTTTATTTCACCTCTATCATAATCCCAACATTTAGGTGACATCATATCTACATAAACAGGTATTAATGTTACATAAGATATTATAAACAAAGGAGATGTTTTATAAGGCATGATAACCATATTCTTATCCCGATAACCTTCGGCCTCAATAGTTATTTGTTTGGGTCTATCATCTCGTTTCACCAAATACTTTCCTTTCTTCATTTTTGGCGTTTCGCCATTTATCAGAATTTTATCCGATTCACTTTCTTTATTAATAACTATTTTTTGGTAAGGAGGATTAAATATAGCGGCACAGCTACTCAAAATCACAGCCATAAGCATAAAGTATATTGCTTTTTTCATGTATTTTTGTGTTTTGTTTTCTTTTTATTAAAATGTAATATGGATGATATTTTAAAATATTCACTCAAATATACGCAATTTAGTAGGTTTTCATTATAAAACGTGTGCGTATTTTTTACAAAAAAAAACTGATAATCTAAGGGGCTATCAGATGCTTCGTATATTGAAAAATACTTCCAATAGTTAGTAGAGCCACCATCACGCAGCACGCTTATCAGCAGTCGGAATATCTTTCAATTCTTCTTCTAATTTAGCATTCAATTCCTCCAAGTCATAATCATCTTGCAAACCAAGCCAGAACTTGGCAGAAATACCAAAATATTTGCTCAATCTCAAAACTGTATCTGCCGTTACACGCCGATTTCTCTTAATTATTTGACTAATTCGAGTTGAGGTATTCTCAAATCCTTAGCAAGTCTGTATTGGCTAATTTCCATTGGCACTAAAAATTCTTCTAATAAAACTTCGCCGGGGTGTATGTTTGGTAATTTTTCCATTGGAATAATAGGTTGATTAGTGGTAAGGTCTAATTAGGTGTACTAAAGTACAAAATTTGCACATTGCTTTTTTCCTAGATTGTGCCACACTACATGGCACAAATTCATTTTGCAGCAGCCCCAAAAACAAAAAAAGCCTGATAATCATAAGATTACCAGACTCTTTGGTGCCCCGAGGGGGAATCGAACCCCCACTCCCTTGCAGGAACTGGATTTTGAATCCAGCGCGTCTACCAATTCCGCCATCAGGGCTTGTAGACTGTGTGCTTGTTCATTGAAGCGATTGCAAATATACGGCAGATTTTGACAACTGCAAACATTTTGGCAGTTTTTTTCTAAAAAAACAAAAAAACAAAGATTTTGATTTAGCCCTTTTGGAGGAGTTGGATGACCAATGCCTTGCTAAGTGGCTGATTGCCTGCTGCTTGGCGCAAACGCTCGAAGGGGTAGCGAAAATCGCAACCTATTTTCCAAGCACTGCAGCCGTAGGCTGTTTTGCCTTTAATGACAATGCCTTGTTGGCATTTGGGGCAGGTCATTTGGTCTTGGGTGGGGTTTGGATTGGGGGCGGCTTTCTTGTGGGGGCGGCTGGATGGCTCGGCAGTGCGCCAGGCTGTTTCGTGGTTGGCGTTGAGGTAGACGATGCCGGCTACTTTTTGGCCTTGCTCGTCTAAGAAGCCCTTGAGGCGCACGGTTTCGCCTTTTTGGAGGAGGCGCAAGAACTGGTTGTCCGAGATTTTTTTGCCCTTGACCTCAAAGGGTAGGCGAAAGTTGCAGCCTGTTTTGTAGGCCGAGCAGCCATAGCTGGTCGAGCCTTTGAGCAATTGGCCTTGTTGGCATTTGGGGCAGGGCTGGCCTGTTATGGTTTTGGGGGTGCTTCGTGTGGGCGAATTGCTGGGCGCATTGCTGGGCGAATTGCTGGGCGCATTGCTATTCGCCCTTACGGGCGCATTGCTATTCGCCCGTACACGTCGCACGTAGCGGGCGGATTTGACCTCGTGGGTCAATTGTTGTACTAGGCGTTTCATATTATAAATAAACTGCCCTGCCTTGTATTCGCCGGCTTCTATTTCCTTGAGCTGTTTCTCCCATTGCCCAGTGAGTTCGGCCGATTTGAGCAAATCATTCTCAATAATAGAAACCAACTGAATGCCTACTTCGGTGGGAATGATTTGTTTGCGTTTGCGCTTGATGTATTGCCGTTTGAAGAGCGTTTCGATAATAGCTGCTCGGGTGGACGGCCGCCCAATGCCATTTTCCTTCATCAAATCCCGCAATTCTTCGTCCTCTACCTTTTTGCCGGCGGTTTCCATGGCACGGAGTAGGCTGGCATCGGTGTAGTTCTTGGGGGGTTGGGTTTGTTTTTCTACAAACGAGGGTTCATGTGGCCCTGTTTCGCCTTTTACAAAATTGGGCAATACCTTTTCCTCTTTGTCTTTTTTGTTCTTGCTAGGAGGCAAGACCACGCGCCAACCCGGTTCTAGTATTTCCTTGCCTGTGGCTTTAAATATTACCTTGTCTACTTGGCCCATGACGGTGGTATTGGACACCAAACAATCGGGATAAAAGGCCGCAATAAAGCGTCTGGTAATGCTGTCGTACACGCACTGTTCGTTGGGGTCTAGTTTTTTTTGATAACCTGTGGGAATGATGGCGTGGTGGTCGGTTACTTTTTTGTCGTCAAATACCTTTTTGGATTTGCGTATTTTTTTGCCGGCTAAGGGCTGGGTGAATTGGCTGTAGTTGCTTAGTTTTTGGAGAATGCCGCTTACTTTGGGATAAATATCATTGGGCAGATAGGTGGTATCTACTCTGGGATAGGTCACGACCTTTTGTTCATACAGCCGTTGGACAACTTTGAGGGTGTGATCGGCCGAAAAGCTAAATTTGTTATTACAATGCACTTGCAAACTTGTGAGGTCAAACAGCTTGGGCGGCAATTCTCGTCCGTTTTTTTGCTTTACATCGGTTACTTCAAAAGGCTTGCCCTCTACTTGCTTAAACAGTTTTTCGCCATCTTCTTTCTTAAAAAACTTGCCCTCGGTACAATTAAAGGCTGTTTCTCGGTAGATGGTTTGTAATTCCCAATAGGGTTCGGGCTTGAAATTCTCAATTTCCAAATGACGCTGCACGAGCATGGCTAAAGTGGGGGTTTGTACCCGCCCAATGGACAACACTTGTTTGTAGCCGCCATAGCGCAGGGTGTACAAACGGGTGGCATTCATGCCCAACAACCAATCGCCGATGGCTCTGGAGCTGCCGGCATAGTACAAATTATCATACAAAGCGGCATCCTTGAGGTTCTTGAAACCGTCTTTGATGGCTTCGGGGGTGAGGGAGGAAATCCAGAGCCTTTGTACAGGGCCTTGGTAATTGGCTTGCTTGATGACCCAACGTTGAATCAATTCTCCTTCTTGTCCTGCATCCCCACAATTGATGACAACGGTTGCTTGCTGAAAGAGTTTTTTGATAACACCAAATTGTTTCTTGACTCCTGCATTGTCCATTAGGCGTGTCTCAAAACGCTCGGGGAGCATGGGCAGGGTTTCCAAATTCCACTGTTTCCAAGCTGGGTTGTATTCGTCGGGGGTGTATAGGGTACAAAAATGGCCAAAGGTCCAGGTTACGGCATAACCGTTGCCTTCAAAATAACCATCTTTTCTATCCTTGGCTCCTACTATGTGTGCTATTTCTTTGGCTACACTGGGCTTCTCGGCAATACATACTTTCATAAATTGTTCTAATCTATGTTTGGAAATTGGAAATTGGAAAATTGGGAATTGGGAATTGGAAAATTGGAAAATTGAAAATTGAAAATTGAAAATTGGAAAATTGGAAAATTGGAAAATTGAAAATTGGGAATTGGAAAATTGAAAATTGGAAAATTGAAAAATTGAAAAATTGAAAATTGGGAATGAAAAATTGGGAATGAAAAATCGGAAGGAATTTTTCCTTTCCTTTGTTATAACGTCCTTTCAGGACTCTTTGTTTGGTGTTTGGTGGCGTATGCGTTTGGTGTTTGGCGTATGGCGTATGCTACACGCCACTACACGCCACTACACGCCACTACACGCCACTACGCGTTATTATGGGATTGCTGTACTTTGTTTCAAAATTTCTATTTGGTTGTAATTTTGTTGTTCCTTTATTGTTTGTTGTATTAACTTGGGATAACTGGTTAATAATTGTTTTTCTAAATGCAAGAGGCATTGATAGGGTGTTGCTTCTTGAATATACTCTATGGCTTCGTCCCAATCGGCAACAGCTCCAACAGCGCGATTGGGGAAATATTTTTTTAGTAGATTTTTTACGTTTTTGGTGCTAATAAGTTGTGTGGACTTGGAGCTATTTTGTTGCCAAACGGCTGCTTCTACATCTTCTTGAACTTCTACCTCCGTCAATAAAGTGGTGGCATCTACTTGGAGCCATTGTTGCCACAAAGGTCTGGCCACGCTAATATGCAATATTCTGCCCGTTTGTTCTAAAAAATGTTGCTGGTAATGTGGATAAGGTGCGCCTCTGGCATCTAGCCAATCTTTCTTGGTGCTATCATCGGTCAGAAAAAAAACAGGTGTATCTCCGCCGTCTTGTGCTGCCCATTGGAGTATTTCATGATAAATTAGATAATCGCCATAGGGATTTTTTTGCTTGCTCAATACATCTCCTAATCCAGGAAAAACACGATTGGGATAACGATATTGATAGGCCGATACGGCATCTCCAAAGCCTTTGTTTTGTTCTTGAATGGCTGGCGCAGCAGCTTGGTCAAACTCTCGTTTGAGGTGCTTGTAGGCGCGTTTTGAGAGGGGGGCTAAGGGTTGAAGCAGTTGAATGGGGGCTGTTTTATTGACTTGTCGCAATACGTTGTGTGCTTGCTTCAGAAAATCCTTATTGTATGCCTCGGCCTGTTCTGTTATGTGTTGGGCTTCTGCCAATAAAGCTTGGAGTATTTGTTTCCAACTGGGGTAATCGTTTAGCAAGCGTGCTTGTTGCTGTAGATACTGGGCTAGTTCTTCCTTGGCATGGCTGAGTTTGGTTGGTGGAATAGGTGGCTGTAAGTGCCGACGATGGGTGCGTTGCAAGACCTTTGCATGGCGTTTGAATTCGCGTTGTACTTGATCGGGCACATAACAATAGTGGTCTTGCAGCCATTGTACCAACAAGGGCCGTGCTGCTAAGGGCATTTGATAATAGCCCAACAATACATTGGTATCCAAAAAAACAGGCAAATCTAGAGGTAGTGGCTTGGAATAATCCCAAGTAACCAAGTTGGTAGCAGCTCGTCCCAAATAACTGCCCAAACTTGTATTCGGTGACAATTCAAATCCTAGATGCTTCATTAACTGGTAGCAATTTCATCAAATAATAATCTGTAGGCAGTTCCTTGCTCTACAGATAAACGTTCTAAAGTGCCGTGCAATTGCCTAGCCAGTTTGTCTACCAACAACAAACCCAAGGAGGGGGCTTTATCTTTGGGTGGTTCTTTGGGATAGCCTACGCCATTATCCTCTATAAGAAAAACATATTTTTTACTTTTCAAACGCTCTAAGCTCAACTTAATTTGCCCTTTTGTTCTACCAACAAAAGCATATTTAAAGGCATTGGTTAGCAATTCATTAACAATCAGACTCAATGGAATGGCGGTATCAACATTAAAACAAACAATTGTAGGCAAATTAAACAGCACTTCAATTTCTTGTGTGGCACTCGTCATGGCTTGTTTCAGGCTATCGGTTAGACGTTTTAAGTATTCTTTGTAGTTGATTTTGGATAAATCATCCGATTGGTACAACATTTCGTGTACCATGCCCATAGAGTTGATTCTATACTGGCTTTTTTTGAAAATATCTTTGATAGAATTGTCTGTAATAAAACTAGATTGCAAACTGAGCAGGCTTGTAATTACTTGCATGTTGTTCTTGACACGATGATGAATTTCCTTGAGCAATACCTCTTTTTCTTTCAAGGAATCTTGTAATTTATCTTGTGCCTGTTTGCGCTTGGTAATATCTACAATAAAGCATAACAACAGCTTTTCGTCATGGGTTTCCATGCCTGCAATATTCACCATAATAGGAAATTCATGTCCGTCCTTATGGATAGCCCACGTTTCTACAGATTGGTTCAAAAGTACATTTTTCTCCCCCGCCTGAAAACGCAATAAATTCTTATCGTGGTAATCGTGATAACGTTTGGGAGTAATAATTTCATACAATCGCTGTCCAACAACTTCCTCCGCATCCCAGCCAAATATCTTTACCGCCTTTGGATTCCAACGCACAATATTTGCATCCTGATCCAAGACTACAATCCCATCAGGCGCATCCTCAAAAAGTGTTTTTACTTGCACTTGACTATTCTTGAACGCCGCCTCTGCTTCCTTAGCATCGGTAATATCTTCCATATAGCCATACCATAAGCAGGAACCATCCGACAGATAAACAGGTTTAGAAGTGCCGTGTATCCAACGATAGCCACCTTCTTTGGCCTTGAGCCGAAAATCCATGCTCCATGTCGATAAATTTGCTTGTGATTCAAAACCTAAATTGGCAAAAGCCTGAACATCTTCCTCGTGCATATAATCAAAAAAAACATTTCCATCCTGACGTAATTCATCTACAGGAATAGCCGAAATATCCCCCAATCGATCACTCACAAAAGGAAATTGAATTTGAATGGGGTCTACTGTTACCAAATGAAACTGATAGAGTACACCGGGGGCTTGGTCTGCATGTTTGATGAGCAATTCCGAGCCCTGAACATCCCCTACAGGCAAACTGTCTAGGCCATATTCTTTGGGTTTGACTTGCCATAGCACAGGGTAATCAATATCAATAGATAATTCCATGGCCTGAATCCCTGCTCTAAACACATATCCTCCATTCTTGATTAGCCTTATATGATCTCCTTGTTTTAGGGATATGTTTTCTTTAGCAGGAACAAAATTTAACAAATCTTCTGATACATCCTCCAAGTATACAATAGTATCCAATGACTTTCCCACCAAATCAGAAGCATCTTGATACTCTAATAATTCAACCAATAAATCGTTTACAAATGTGATATATTCGCCATTATGTCCAATGATTACATCTGTGCTCTTTTTGAGCATCTCGTACAAAAAATAGTTGACCACTCTAAGTGTGTCTTCCTGTTTTTCATGAACAAAAAAACGATTGACCAATTCAGGCAAAATTGGCCATCTACTTCTATCTAGCACATCTTGAATAGGAGTTTTGAGCAATTCCTTGGTCAGTGGAATATTGGCTAAATCTACAATAACAAAAACAGGAATTTTCTCTGATGCATGGAGTAATTTTTCCAAAGACAAAGCACTTGTCTCTGTACAAAAAACAAAGTGATAATCAGCTAATTGAATACCTTTTAAATCTTTGCTATAATTTTTGTTTAAGACATAAACTGCCTTCAAATACTCCACTGCATCTTCAAGTAGTGCAGGAGCATCACCAAGCAGTAACAAAGAAAGTGTTTGCTTCATTCGTGTGAAAAAATTGAATTAGAGTAATTGGTATTTTTATATAGAAATCTCTCGCTAATACAATATTTGACAAGACATTGGTATTTCGCAAATAATTTTCAAGCGTCTTTCTTAGGGTACTTAATATACATAATTCTCTCTTAATTTGCTTACAGAATGCTTATAGAATATAAGTGTATGGATTCCTATTATATTCAAGAAGGAGCACTTCTATTTTTTATTTTTCTTGGGAATTTTGAGGCTTCTATCTACCTTTGCAGCCTCAAATCTAACAAATGATTCTTAATATTTTCTTGTCAATAAATTAAAATAGTGTTGGTGACTTTTCGATTACTATTTCATTTATTTAAGAATAGTCGATGGCCTTGGGTTGTTAGCTTATGAGAAGAAAAAAATTATAAAAATACAAAAACAATTAGTTGGATGTTTGTGTTTGTTTCAGCCTTCAATTTCAAGGAAATCTTATCTGTTTCTTTAGTCTTATTCTCCGTAATCGATATTTTTGGATCTATTCCTATTATCATTGATCTCAAAAATAAAGCAGGGGGGCATATCCAATCGGGCAAGGCTACTTATGTAGCAGGTATTTTGATGGTTCTATTTTTATTTATAGGAGAATCTATACTTCGTTTGTTTGGACTCGATGTTGCGTCCTTTGCTGTGGCAGGTGCTATTATTATATTCTTGCTAGGAATGGAAATGGTGCTGGGGATTTCTATTTTTAAGGAGGATGAAAACCTTGCACGCTCTGCCTCTGTTGTACCGATTGCGTTTCCACTCATTGCAGGTGCCGGCACCATGACCACTATTCTAACCTTAAAGGCATCTTATGCTACGGTCAACATCCTTATTGGTATCTTGCTCAATCTCCTTTTAGTATATATTGTTTTAAAGGCTTCTAATTGGATTGAACAAAAAATTGGCCGTGGTGGCGAGGCTATTTTGAGAAAAGTATTTGGTATTATCTTGTTGGCTATTTCTATCAAGATTTTCCAAACCAACCTTGTTCCCGATTTGTCGCATTAGGGGAATTATGTATTAAAAAATTAATGAGGTTGTTGGAAAGCCCAACAACCTCATTTTTATTTTCTAAGTTCTTTTCAAGTATATTAGAACTCCTTACGAATTAAACAAAAAAAAACACTTACATATCCAACAGTTCCTCTACAAAAGAGCAATGGCCAAGCCAACCATCTTCTTCTAGCATAAAATTTTTGATGATCCGTTTTTTAGAAGCATTAATAAAACTATCTTTTTTTAGCCCCATTGCTTTACCTTCAGGGGAATCCTTCAAAACCCACTTTCCTTTACAAGTAGTACGTTTATCCGTTCCTGTAATCATACAAACATAAGATTCATCTTCTAAAATTTCTAAAATAACAACAGGACGTACTTTTGTTTGCCTTGTTTCTTGGAAGCTAAAATGTGCCCACACTACATCTCCAACCTTATACCCTAACCCCATCTGTAAGTTATCTATTTAGTGTCCACTTTGTCTCATAGACAATTCCTTGGCATATTCTATGTAATCATCGTCATCATCATCAAAAAAGTCTTCCATTTCTTCCTTTGACAACGCCACAGCCTCCAATTGTTGCGTGGTTACATTTTTGGGAGATAAGCAGAGTTTTTCTCCTAATGCCTTGTGAAGTTCTAAATTGAGTTTCATGTGGTTGAAAACAGGCTTTAGCATTGGTTTGAGTAGGAGCGGCGCACTTTTGTAAGCACTGTCATACTCCTTGGCAGAAAGCGTAGCTATACTGCCCAATGCATGTACTAGTTTGTCCAGTGCTTTGTAGAGTTTCAAGAGTTGGTCAAAATCCTTTTCGTTGGATAAAGCTTGACTCTTAACACTATAGAGTATCTTTTTTTGTTCTTTATTGATGCGTCTAAATGTAAAAATTGAAATAGGTGTTATAATAAAAACAGCAGCAGCCATTTTTATAAATGCTGTTATTTTATGCTCTCTGTTATTATAAGCTTCTATAATGCCGTGTGCAAAAGGAGCAAGACGTTGGGACTTTTCTAATTGCCTTATATCAATCCCTGTGGACATATTCATTGCCATAAATAAAGTAGATTAAAAAGGTGAAAAATTAGAGCATTGTCTTGATAAGGATAAAGAGTTATCAGCTTTTTTTTAAACAAAAATTACTCCTAAATAGTGAAGTTGTTTAAAAATGGAGTTGTTTGAGAAAACAATGTTTTATTAGGTGAGTATCATATTTGTTTCTAACTGATTACAAATATAACGTTTTTTTGGCATTTTTTGTTCTAAACAAACGTTAAATTGTAAAACTAATCTTCATCCATATCTGCCTAGTTTCTAAGCCACCCAACTCCGAATCCCTTGTCCACTCCCAATATCATCCCCCCAATACTACCGAATAAAACCAAAACCCAACCCCCAATAACCAGCCTAGACTACAGCTACATCCCCAGTACAGCCCTCTAGCAACTTCACCCCCTCTTCCGACATAAAAAAGCGCAACAAACAGTATCCTATCAAGATAGTTTGTTGCGCTTTTTTATGTCACCTACTATTCCAGCCTACTCCTGCTCCAGCGAGCTCAAGTGTCTACTCATAAAATTATAAGCATTCAAACTCATCAGTTTGCTTGTAATTTCTGTAGGAGTCAAATCAAACATCAATTCTCTAATATCCTCTTCTGAAAACAAATCATTGATCGCCTCTGGACGCTCCAAGAAACGTTGAATATCTACCGCCAATTGAGGCAAGTCTTCGGATGATTGGTAAGGATCGAGCGGCGCCACCATTTCATCAAAATCAGAACCGATACAAATAAAATCCCAAGCAGCAGGGTCATTGATAACTTTGACAATGGTTAGGATATTAGCCATAAGCAACTTAACACAAGCGCGACGGCGCTGTACGGTATTGGGCAATGTTTCATAAATTTGAGTGAGTGCAGCCTGTCCTCCCAATACTGTTTTGTCTAGTGTAATTCCAATCAAGCCCTTAGAAAGAAAGATTTTTCCGACATCCTCCGAGGATAAATTCTGTTGCCAATGGTTGAGATAATAATTATTATTCTTAGAATCCTCATCCCGCTTTCTGTACAAAGCATTGTTCTTGGCCAATCCACTAATAGCACAATGACTGCATACAATTGGCACCCCATCACCCAAAATCTCCGAACGCTCAATACTCTTATAGTAACGTGTTCTGAACGGTAAACTCATGTGCTTGATGTCGATCAATATACGACGACCTCGATCTTTGGATAACAGTCGCTCTATCACATCTATTCCCAGTTTGGTTTCCTTGGCATTGACCCCATCAGGTCTGTTGTAGATATTCTGAAAAGCCTTGCTCAATGAATTGGCATTGCCTCCCAAGCCATTGTTATAGCTCTTACAAAGCGAAATCCACATAATGGGCACATCCAAGTAAATATCAAAACCATCAATTAAGGGCTTGGCTCCTTTGAGGCGATCTACATTCTCCAAAACCAGCGTTTTGTATTCATTCAAGTCTGTAATCTTATCATTAATATAAATAGAATGCCCCAAAGCATGTCCACCCTCTATGGTCAAAAACAGCCCCAAACGATTGTTGTCTAAGGCAATTTCTCGTAGTTGCTTGCTGTTCTTGATTAAGGAAAACCGATAAGCAAAACCATTAACAACATAAGGTTTATCCTCAAAACGCTCAATAAAGTTGATATTCTCTACCAAATCCTTAAAATAATCAATCTCTTTTCGGCGCAAGAAAAGCTCGTTGGCATTGACCCCCGAGACACAAGAAACACTACGCCTTTTGTTCTTATCTGTCAAGGCATTGTTGGTATTGATAAATTGTTGTTCTATAGGAGAAAGATTGAGGCAAGCAATTCGTGTATTTCCTTTGGCTAATGCTTCAAAATGTGATTGAGAGTGCTTGGGAACTATGTCTCCTATATTTTGCATCACTGTTTTGGAGCGTTCATCCTCGGTACCACATTCATGAAATATAGGCTCCCAGAGGCTATACTCCAATCCTGTAGAACGTGAATTGAACGGTTTTTTGCTAGTATTGATGTGAATATCTATAAATGTACCCGTTTCAATTTGTGCACAAACTGACTCACTTATACTTAAGCTTGCTATTCCTAACAAACCAACCATCCAGTAAGTTTTTTTAAACAAAAAGTATGATGTATTAATATTCATATTTATTATTGAAGTGCTGAAAAATTATCATTGTACAGTTGGCGAACTTCATTCCAAGCTACCAAGTCCACGTTGTCTGCTGCTCTCTTTATCAATTATTTAACAGGAATTTTTAATTTTTGCCCAATAGATATTTGGGTTCCAGCCAATTGATTGGCCTCCTGAATGGCGGCTACAGGAACATCATAAAGGCGATGAATGGCGTATAAGGTTTCTCCTTTCTTGACCGTATGTGAAATGCCTTTTTTGCCCAATGGTTGAATAACTACTGTGTTGTCGGGTACTTTATTGGGTACTTTATTGGGTACTTTATCAGGTGGTGTAGGCGAAGTATTGCTCGGTTGCTTGTAATCGCGTGTACTCCCTGAATTATTAAACCCTGTAGTATTGGTAGCCTGATTTGTTTTAGGTACTTCTACGGTATTGTTGGCTGAGTTTGAATTGTTTTGAGGTGGTTTATTAACATTGCTTCCCTGATTAGATGCCTTGTTATTAGCAGGAGTTTGGTTATCAACTGGACGGCGGATAACCTTATCCGCTCCGACTTTAGTGGTATGAGCAGGGGGCGTAGTATTTGCAGGGCGGCGTATTACGGTCGTGGTGCTGGCATTGGTATTGGTAGCAGCAGGTGTATTGGTATTGTTGGGACGGCGACGTACTACGGTAGTCGTTGAAGTAGTGCCAGTGGTGGTTCGTGGCGGTGCAATTTGTGCATTCAAGAACGCTTTGTTCTTAGATTTTGCCGTATTGATTCTTGTGGTATCCGCATACACTACAGGATCATAAGTAGGTGTGTTTAAGGTCAATGGTGCTGGCTTGGGACGCTCTACTTTAGGAATTACAATAGGTGTGGTAGTTTTAACTGGTGTTTTGAGGGGAGCAGTCTTATCCTCTTCAACATAAGGAGAAGGCAGTAAATCAATATGTTTTCTTGGGCGCAATGTGGGTTTGGCCTCTGCTGCACGCTTCAGTTGAATCATTTCGCCATTCTGTGGTTCTTCGCCCTCCTGCATCAAATTAAACGCCAATAAACTGGATAGTTTGATTCCAAATTCTTGGGCAATTTCATACATAGTAATATCCTTTTCTACTTTGTATACTTCCTCTTCTCCTTTGTAAATGCCTTTTTTGGGCTGAATATAAATAGGCTGATAATCCATCAGTTCATCTCCATCTTCTAGGTCATTAAACTTTAAGAATCGTTTGTATGGAATACCAAAACGCTTGGCAGCAGCCAAGGCAGATTCTCCTTTGCGAGATATGGCATAAGTAGCATCATTGGTACGAAAAAAACCGGGCTTGTAGCGTTTGAAGAAAAACGAGCGTGGTTTGTGGCGTTTGCCTATTGCCAAATCATTGGGTATAACAATTTTGGTCGTATCATAAGCCAATACTCCTGTTACTTTATCATACTGCTGCAATTGGTACAACTCTATGGTCTTAATCAACTTTTCTGGATACCGTGGATCAGTGGCATAACCCGCTTTTTTCAATCCTTTGGCCCAACGCTTATAATCGGTTCTATCATAATTAAATAGAAAAGCATAATGGCGACGATTCATCAAAAAATCGGTATGGTCTACATAGGAATCTTCGGCAGATGGATAAAAACGAAAACACGACTTCTGAGCCTCGTCATCCCATTTGTACATTGTTTTTCCTTTCCAATCCTTGGTACACTTGATTCCAAAATGATTTTTGGCCTTTCTAGCCAATTCGCTGTTGCCATAAGCAGATTCGTGAATACCTTGGGCTAGTGTAATACTAGCGGGAATTCCACTGCGCTCCATCTCCTGAACGGCAATATCTTTGTATTGAGCAATATAGTCATTGACATCAATGTCTTCGTTATCTTTTTGTGCCTGTACAGTAGTCCAAACAAGGCTACAGACCAATAGCAACATGCAATATTTTGGCATATATGGTAATAGTTTTATCTTCAAAAAGGCTGGCAAAACGTCCTACAAAATACAAGTATCCCGCCATTCTAACGTTTGTGCCACAAATAAAAGTACAGCATTTTTTTTAAAAAGACATTACATTAACAAAATTGCTATACTCCAAAGTATTTTTGGCTATAGAGCCAAATAAAAAAGATGCAGCCTTTTCGACTGCATCTATATATGTTTCTTCAAAAAATCAGGTGTTTTATTTATCGTTGTCCTGCTCCTCCTCCTCCAAATCGAGTATCAAAATTGCCGCCCGATGTTTGAGGTCTCAATGCAGGTCTTTTGTCATTGCTCTTATTCAAGAAAAGAAATTCGCCTGATTGTGGCTCTTGTCCTTTTTTCAAATGGTTGCGTTGGTATAACTTAGAAGATTTAATTCCATAACGCTGAGAAATAGTGTGCATAGTTTCGCCCACTCTAACTTGATGTGGCTTGTCTTGATTTTTTACATAATTGGCTTTGGGTTCTAAGTAGATATAATATCCCACTGCCAAATCAGTATCGTCTGTCAAGTCATTGTATTTCAGCAAATCTTTTAGAGCAATATCGTATTTACCAGCAATTTCATACAAATTGTGCCCTTTGGTAACAATAGTTGCTTTGCGGCCACTCTGATAAAAAACACCTTCACTATCCAATTTTTGGGTAGGGAAAATATTAGCTTGTTTCTTCAAACTACCATCTTCATTGAAATAATTGGCCAATGGATCAGCCTTAATCATATCTTGCTGTATGTTCTCTACACGTTGCAAGCGTTTCTGAAGATCAGCAATCATATCATACTGTATAGCCAAATTGCTATCCAACAACTGAATTTTTTCTTGCAATTGACGCTTCAAATTTTCTTGCTGTGCTTTCAAACGTGCTACTTCTTGCTGTTTGTTGTTCAAACATTCTTGCAATTCTATTTTGTACAACTCCGTTTGTGACAAAATAGACTCCAATGTCTGAATACGTCTTTTGAGTGCTGGAATATCTTCCTGATATTCTTGCTCAATAGTAGAATTATTAAATGCTTTTGCAGTATTAGTGTAGGAATCGTATTTGTTTAAGCTATAAGCCTCAATGGTTTTGATTAATTTAGAAGCATAATTAGGATCCGTGGCATAACCGCCCTCTACTAGTCCTTGTGCCCATACTCTGTAATCCACTGTGTTAGCTAAGAATAGAGCAGAATAATTAGAGCGCGAAGCTAAAAAATCGGAATGGTCTGCATAAGATTCTGCTACAGTAGCATAAGAGCGAAAACAAGAATTGCGTGCAATGTTTCCACCATGCGTAGATTCTTTGCTTCTGTGAATATAGGTCTCTCCTGTCCAACCTTTGTGGCATTTGATTCCAAAATGGTTATTGGCATTGACGGCCAAGTTGCTAGTTCCGTACCCCGATTCCAACATGCCTTGAGCTAAAGTAATACTAGCCGGAACTGCTGTCCGCTCCATTTCGGCTACCGCCAAATGCTCATAAGCACGTATGTACTCATCTGCCAAGGGGGAAGATTCTGTTGTCGATAGACTAGTAGGCGCGTGAGGCACTTCTGCTACCAACCCATTAGACAACAGCAGTGAGATTGCTAATAAAATTGGTTTTATTTTCATCCTAAAAGGTATTTTGCTAAGTTCAATTACAAAACTAAGGAAGTTTTGTGTAATAGGAAAAAATAGGCCACTCTATTTTGTAAATCATAAATGATACAAAATTTGCTTGTATTTTTTACATATTCTACAAACTAAGTAAGTAGTTGTGTAGTTTTCTCATCTGTTGATTGTCAAAATTATATTTACTTAGCCTCAAGATATTTATTTTCTTTATAAAACCCAAAAATGTACTTGATGTCATGGACAATTAAGGGCAAAAAAAACAAAAGATTTAACTTTTTGGCTAAAAAAATTCTAAAAATAACAAAAAATACGTCTAAGGTTTTGCATTGTTGATAGTGTCTATTGTACCAAAACTTAATTTTTCACCTTTTCTATCATCAACAACCCATCTCTAAGCGGTAATAATACATTGTTAACTCTAGTATCTTTGGCCACCATTTTATTAAATCCTGCCAAGGCACTTGCACGTTTTTCGTGACTGCCAGCCGCTACCTTGCCCTGCCACAAAACATTATCTGCAATCAATAACCCTCCTACTCTCAAGTGCGGAAAAATCATATCATAATAAGCAGCATAATTCACCTTATCGGCATCCAAAAACACCAAATCCCATGTCTCCTCCAATTGAGGAATAATGCTTAGGGCATCCCCCTGATGTTGACGAATTTGACTAGCCTGAGGGGCTTGTTGCAAAAACTCTGTAGCCACGGCTTCCAATTCTGGATTGCTATCAATGGTATGCAATATTCCTTCGGGCCCCAGACCTTGAGCCAAACAAATAGCCGAGTAGCCCGTATAGGTGCCCACTTCCAAGATTCTATGCGGCGACTTGAGCCGACTTATCATAGCCAAAAATTGCCCTTGCAAATAGCCCGATAACATCTGGGGGCGCATGACTTCCAAATGCGTTTTGCGTTCTAACGCATGTAAGAGTTCTGCTCCGCCCACTTGGGTATGCTCCACGGCATAATCATCAATATAATCCGGTAACCATTTTATCATTTTACTCCAATTCGTGCATTAAGTATAAAGAACAACTATTTACAAAAACATTTCTTCTTTTTGTACTGCCCACAGATAAAAACACAAACATACAATAAAAAATTACCTTAAAAAGTTTAGACTACAGCACCTTTCTTTTATTTACTTCCTTTATTCTATACTTAGAAGTTGTTTAAATTTATTTGCATGAGTTCGCGTTGCTCGGTTAGCCTAATGTCGCTAATGAAGGCCAATTTTGCCCTACTAGTGCGCTTCGCTTATGAGCTCGGCAAAGCCTCGGTTCATCGTTGAAAATTGACCCCATAGCGCTGCTATGAGCTAAATTTTCGCCTTGATTACTTGCGTGAGCTCGCCTTTGGCTCGGTTAGAACCAAATTTGCTCTCATTATACTTGCGTGAGCTCGGCTATGGCCTCGGTTCAACACAATTCCATTTTTAAACAACTTCTTAAAATAGTTATTCCCCATCAAAATAATTGGCACAATTCTAGGATATTGTTAACTATCCCTTTAGTTTTTGTTGTTAATTTATACTAATAACTCAGTGTAATTGTATGACAACACCTTTACCAAGGTTTCAAATAGCTTTTGTATTTTTTTTACTATTAGGATGCTTATATTTTCCTATTCTCCATGCCTTTTTGGTTCAGAACGAATAACAAAAATCTACCTACTCACTTTAAATGAATCTTTTATGCGACTACTAATTTTTGGATGCCTATTCTTGTTGAGCATATCAGGCCCTTTGCAAGCCCAAAACAATACTTGGGCAGTAATCATGACAGAACAAAGTGAAGCCCAATCGTATGAGGGCAGCAAAGAATTTCCGGCGGCTTTTATTGAGCGGCAATGGAACAAAGGCGAGTACATTACAGATATTACTTACAACAACCAAGAATGGTTTGTGGTAACCAGTGCTGTACCTTATACCGAGCAAGGCTATTATGGCAGCCAAAAATTTCCAACCGATTGGATTGAGCAAAAATGGCAAAAAGGCTTTGATATTACCAAATTAACCTATGCCAACAATCGCTGGATAGTGGTGATGTCCAAAGGAGCCAATCTCCACAAAGAAAGCTGGGTAAAGAACAATAATTTTGAGGCCATCCAAAAATTTATTCACGACAAGTGGAACGATGGTAGAGCCATTGTTGATTTGGCGTATGGCAATGGAGAATGGGTGGCTGTATTGGCTCAAGGATTGCCTTATAGCAAACAAACGTATCAAACGGGCAGCCAATTTCCGGCCGAGTGGGTCAACCAGCAATACAAGGCTGGCAAACAAATTTCTAATGTGGCTTATGGGGCTGGCAAGTGGATAGTGGTCATGTCTACCTATGACCAACCTAAGGCGGAAAGCTATACTGTTTCTACCCAATTTCCACAACAATTTTTGGATGATAATTATAAGAACAACCGCAAAATCAGTACGGTGCTCTACAACTATGAGCGCAATCTCAACAAGTCCTTTGATGAGTATTACCAAGCTGGTATTGCAGCGGCAAAACAGCAACAATACGATGTAGCTGTTTACAATTATACCGAAGCACTCAAAATAAATCCCAGTCATGCTGGTGCTTATAACAACCGTGCTTGGGCCAAGTATCAAAAAGGAAATTGCTTAGGAGGCATCAATGATGTCAATCGTTCCATCAAGTTGCGTCCCAGTGCTGCCAATTATCATACCCGTGGTGTCTTGTACAATTGCCTCAATCGTTGCCACGAAGCCTCTGCCGATTTTACCAAGGCCATTAGCCTAACTCGTAGCAACAAAGCTACCTTTTATGCCAGCCGTGCCAAAGCCAAGGCTTGTTTGGGGGTAACGGATGATGCTATAGCCGATTACAACCGTGCTATAGCTGCCAACCCCAACCAACGCAGTGAATACCAGCAAGCAATAGCCCAGCTCCAACAGAACCAAGCCAAAGAGCCTACCGTTACTTGGGATTATCCTTTTAATGCTTTTGTTTCTAGTACAGAAGATGTTTACCAAGTTAGAGCCTGTATTCATGCCGAAGAAAATATTAAAAGCCTACAATTGGTTATTAATGGGCGTTCGTTTGCCATGCGTGGATTTGGTACAGATGCGGATTGTACAGCCAATATTGACCAAGCTATAAAATTGCGTGAGGGTAGAAATGAATTGCGTATTGAGGTAGTAACAGCTAGTGCTGAAGTGATTTCTGAAAAGCGTGTTATTGAATACAAGGCTAGTTCGGGTGGGCATTACCATGCTTTGCTTATTGGCGTGCAAGATTATGATGATTTTGGTATTGATGATTTGAACGAACCCATCGGGGATTGTAGAGAATTGGCGGCTACGCTCACCAATGATTATACCTTTGAACCCGAAAATATTCATCAATTGCACAATCCTACCAAAGCACAAATTTTGGAAAAATTGATTTATCTTCAGGAGCGTTTGGATAAGCAAGATCAGCTATTAATTTTTTATTCTGGACATGGTGTGGTTAAGAATGAAGTGGGGTATTGGTTGCCCGCCGATGCGGATAACAACAATCGGGTCAAGTGGTTCTCCAATGCAGAATTGCGGGATTATGTCAATAGTATTAATACACAACATACCTTGGTCATTGCTGATGCTTGCTTTAGCGGTTCTATTTTTACAGGAGGCTACCGAAGTGTAACAGAGTTTGCCTGTGCCGAAATGGAAAAAATTCCTAGTCGTAGAGCTATGACTAGTGGAGCCAATACAGTAGTGCCTGATAACAGTGTGTTTTTTGAGTATTTGATTAAGAAACTCAAAGAAAACAATAGCAGTTGTTTATCGGCCGAAACGCTTTATTCTAAAGTAAAACCTGCCGTGATTTACAACAGCCCCAACAATCATATTCCCCAATTTGGCGTGATGCCACAAACAGGAGATGAAGGCGGCAACTTTATTTTTCGTCGTCGCTAATCCTAATACAGTATTCCTCATTTAACCTTGTTATAATTATGAAACAACTGCTCTTCATCAGCCTTTGCTTGATTTTGTACACAAGCACTATGATACAGGCACAGCCCGATGGTTTTCCTTTTGGAATGGGAATTCCTGAAGACCCCGACTATGCCTACGAAGAGCTACCTGTCAAAGCTCGTCTAACAGAGGGCAATTATCGTTCGGTCGATACCCGTGCATCGCTCGAAAAATATGCTCCAACCCCCAAAAGCCAAGGGCTGTATGGCACTTGTACCTCTTGGGCGGCTGGCTACTGTGCCAGAACCATATTAGAGGCACAACGCTATGGCTGGACCGAGCAATCCAAAATAGATGCCAATGCCTTTTCTCAAGGTTTTGCCTATCGTCTAAGCTCTCAAAAAAATGATTGTAATGGTGCTTATATTTCTGAATGTCTCAAAAAAATGCGTGATGTAGGTATTGTCAAGCAAATTAGCTACCCAGAAGATTGCCCACAAACAGCCATTACCAAAGACTTGTACCGAGAAGCAGCTCCTTACAAAATCAAGGGCTTTGCCACCTTGTGGAACAGCAATCAGCCGGCCAAAGCCAAGCAAAAGGTTCAACTGCTCAAAAAGAGTGTTGGTGAGGGACACCCTGTTATCATTGCCATGTATATTCCGATGTCTTTTTGTTATAACAAAGGAGAAGTATGGGCACGCAAAAGCACCGATGTTGCCAACAGCGACCAAGGCCACCAACACAACCGCCATGCCATGTGCCTCATTGGTTATGATGATGAAAAGCATGGTGGAGCATTTAGAATTCAGAACAGTTGGGGCCCCAATTGGGCCGACAAGGGCTATATCTGGGTAAAATATGAAGATGCCGCCGAATTTATTTACCAAGCCGTAGAAATGTTCAAAATGCCTGCTGTACGCCAACAACAAGTAGTAGAATTGGCTGGCTCGCTGCGCCTAGTAGAAAGCAATGGTCAGGTAATGGCCGGCACTTGGCAGGGCAATCACTACCAACTCAATAAAGCCTATCGCTCGGGCACTCGTTTTAGATTGTATCTCAACAATCAACAAGCAGCTTATGTGTATGCCATTGGTTCTGACCTCAGCAACAAGGTATATCAAGTGTTTCCCCACGCCCCCGGTGTAAGTCCTGTACTCAATTACAGCAAAAACAGTGTACCCATTCCTAGCCAAGACCAACACATACGATTGGACGGCAATACAGGCACCGATTTTTTATGTGTGCTTTATTCCGAAAAACCACTCAATATTGGTCAAATCAGGCGTGCCATTGCCCAAGAAAGCAATCGTTACAGTTTTCAACAAAAAGTAGAACGGGTGCTTGCTAGTGACTTGGTTCGTAGCCAAGAGGTCAAATACGACCAATCAGGTACACGCATGGGCTTTTCGGCGCGTTCTAATGACAAACCTGTGGCTGCTCTGTTTGTGCATTGGGAACATGTAGAGTAATTTTTACATTTTTTACCCCCTATTTGTAGTGGCGTATTGCCGTTCCGTAGCGTATTACGGACGCAATACGCCACTGCTACTTGTATAAGCCGCTCCCCTCCCAGCTATACCAACCAATATTTGATTTTGTATTCCCTTCTCTTTTTTTTCTTAAATAAGGAAAGTATTTATTGTTATGGATTATTAACAATAAGGTAATAGTAATAAGCAATTTAATCTTTTTTTTACTAAAAAAAATCATATCTTTGCACACAGCCGAACAAAGGTTATTAATTTACATTTGTTTGGATAAGTGCCAATGCAGATCTATTTAACTATTATCAGCACCAAGCATTTTGCCACTAAACACTATTTACAAACCCAACGGATAACATACTATTTGATTCATCATCTTCAATCACCACACAAGAATGAAAAGACCATTCAATTACCAATTTTTTTCCATCTTCTTGTTCTGCTGTTTGGGAATATTCTCTCAGGCACAAGCACAAACCACTATTTATCTGCCCGAAATTAGCAGCACTGGCTCTTGCAATTTGGTTAGAAGTCTCAGTACCACCAATTTGAATGGCATTACGGCCGTTCAACTAGAATTCTGGACCAGTCAGCCCGTGCAAGGATTGACTTCTAGGCTCGAACTCACCTCATCAGGAGGCCCTGATAATGGAGAATATGCTACTTCCTTTACGGATAATATTGATAATAGCAAACTCAACCAATGGCAAACCTTGACCATCCCGTTTGACCTTGCCCAAGTATTTGTAACAGTGGGCAATACAACTCCCAATATCAATGCCATCAATTACTTGAGAATGTATATTAGTGGAGAGCCTAGTGGCACGTACAAAGTACGCAATATCAAGGCTGTACGAACCACCAATATCTACGCACCCGAAATTAGCAGTTCTGGTTCTTGTAATTTGGTTAGAAATCTAAGCCCTACCAATCTCAGTGGTATTACTGATGTACAGCTAGAATTCTGGACTAGTCAACCCGTGCGAGGCTTGACTTCTAGATTGGAACTCACCTCATCAGGTGGGCCGGATAATGGAGAATATGCTGCTTCCTTTACAGATAATATTGATAATGGCAAACTCAACCAATGGCAAACCTTGACCATCCCGTTTGACCTTGCCCAAGTATTTACCACAGTGGGTAATACAACTCCCAATATTAGTGCTATAAATTATCTGAGAATGTATATTGTTGGGGAGCCCAATGGCACCTACAAAGTACGCAACATCAAGGCACTAATGGGGACGATTTCGGGCACAGTAGACAATACGCCGCCTTCTCAACCAACGGGCCTAAACACCAGCCAAACCAACTATGATGTATTACTAACTTGGAATGCCTCTACTGATAATGTGGGAGTGACGGGTTATGATGTGTATAATGGCAATACACGAGTTGCCACCAATAGAACGACTAGAAATTTTACTTTTACCAATCTTAGTGCTGGGAGCTATACCTTCAAAGTAGCTGCCAAAGATGCCGCTGGTAATGTCTCTACGCAAGCTACTACACCTGCCACTCTTGGAGCAATTACTAGAACCCTACAAGCAGAAACTGCCAATGTATTAAGTGGTTGTGGAATGGCCTCTAATCATAGTGGTGCCAATGGTCCCAATGGTGAATTTGTAGATTATGGCGGCGATGGCACTTATGCAGAATTTACCAATGTATCTGGATTACCGAGTACGGGCAGTCTTACCGTTCGTTATTCTGCCGAAAATAGCACTAGAGGTTTACAGCTAAAAGTTAATAACACCACCTATCCAGCCAAAAGCAGTCTTTCTCCAACTACTAGCTGGAGCCAATGGAAAACCGCTACTTGGACGAATGTGAGTTTTGCTGCCAACAATACCATCAGACTTACAGCCGTGGGTAATGGCCCCAATTTGGATGAATTGGTAATTAATGGCGTTGGTTTATCCAATAGTGGTGGTAATATCACCCTTCCAATTGAGGTATTGGGTGCCGAGGGAACAACAGCATCCGTACAGTTTACTGTCAACAACTTAAGCAGCTCTAACAACAAACTACAATTGGTCATCAACAACCTTAGTTATCAAAACAAAGGTTCTGTTAAAATTAATAATGGATCTTATCTAGCTCTCAATCATGCCAATGTGGATATGCAGCCCCAAGCACTAGCTAGAGGGGGCATGGTTCATGGTGGTTTTAACACCATTCGATTAACTATTCCAGGTAATGATTTGCAAAATGGCAACAATACCGTCACCTTCCGTTTTGATGAGTCAGATGGTATTTCTATTGGCTATCGAGTAGTCAAAATGAATGTATTGGATGCGAATGGCAGCCCACTATTGGGTAGCAATGTATTTACTGAGGATAATCCAGATAACTGGACGGGGCCTAGTACAAGCGCTGCAGCCATTAGTAGAGGGGCTACGCTCTGGAGCCAACGCAATAAGTTGTGGAACCACTACCTTCCTTCTGGCCGAACAGGAAGTTGGTACAGTTATGATATTCCTACCACCCGCCCAATCACGGCTAGTTGTTCCGATTGTCACACCAAAGATGGAAGAGATTTAGAATTGTTTAGTTATTCTAACAAATCGATTATCGAACGTGCCAAATTTCACAAACTAAGCCAAAGCGAGGCCGAGGATATTACTTCTTATATTCGCAGCTTGTCTGCTGGAGACCCCAATATTGAGCGTGTTGGCCGCCCGTGGAACCCCCCTTATCAACCTGGCCCTGCCTTAGATGGTGAAACCAATATGAACCTATGGGCTGCTGGGGCTGGATTGGATGCCGTACTAGAAACAGATGCCGAAATGCTTCCTTACCTATTCCCCAATGGGGTCACCAAGGCAGAAATTGAACAATTATTTGACAAGGATGCTATGTACGATCGTACCATTATTCCACTAGCCATACAATTTCCCGACTGGAAACATTGGTTGCCTATGGTACACCCATTGGATGCTTATGACAATAATTACTTGCTCAATACCAGCCCTAGAAAACCACTAAAAGGTATTGATGACATGCGTGCCTTCTTGGATAATTACTACAGTTCTAATTCTGTTAACAATCCTCCAAGTAATTTACTGAGCCAATTGGTAAAAATGTATGACGAATTTAGATTCTTTCAGGAAGATGGGGCAACCAATAAAAACCACTGGCGCACCCAGGGGGGGCGTGCCGAAGCCAATCTCAAAAATGGTATTGCACACGAACTAGCCAATACCAGCTTGGCCCGATTGCTATCTGTCAAGAATTTTGAATTCATGCAGGAATTCCAATTGCAAGACAAAGCCGATAGATACGTCAATGCTGCTGACCAACCCGGTGATAGACAATGGCCTAGTTTGAGGTATTCTGTATTTGAAGTGCCGCCCCACTTTACGGCTCGCAATAGCAAAGCGTTTGTTGGACAACAAGACAAAACGGGCTACTATGAAAGTACCAATTGGTATAACCTGCAATTTGTATTGAATGGTGGTAATGGCCTAGTGGGGGGTACACAACCTACAGACTTCAACTATCACGTACCACATATTGGACGAGCCATTCGTTCCTCTGGTATTGATGAACCTTTGCGCTACTTTTCGGCCATAGCACAATCTTGGCAAATCAGAACTTGGACTGGTCAAACAGGCCCAGGCGAGAAAGGGTATAAGTTAAAACAACAAGGGCCTTGGGCTTTTGTGGGCATCGACCAAAATTTTGATTTCTTTTATACCAAGTTCACTACTAAGGATAGACCACACATCATGGTAGACAAACTAGCAGACATCAATCCCAATTTGCCTAAATGGATTGTGGGTGCCTTGCTCAAGCAGTTTAATGATGAAATGGACAGAAACCTCAATAGGTTAAGTGCTTGGCCTAGAACCACTGATACTAAGGGGAGCAGTACCAGATTAGAACGAGCAAGCAAGAATGATGGCGATTTGTATTCTCTAAATACACTCAAAAACAAGATTGGGGGAATGCCACATCGTCATGCAGATAAACTGAATTATATCACCCCTATACTCAAGGAGATTATGGGCAATGATTGTGCAGAAGTCAATAGATATTTAGATTGGTGTAATGATGCGTTTACTCAAATCAACTGGCCCGGCAATTGCTCGTCTTCTAACCGAACAGTAGTAGCACCCAATACACTAATCACCCAAAATGATGTACTCGATCGTTCTGTAGTTACTATTGGGGGCACAGATATTCATAATACTGATGCTAATAATACAGCACTAATTACCAATGAAAATGGTCAACAAACTAGAGGTACGGCTGCTTTGTACCCCAATCCATTTAGCCAAACATTCCTGCTGAATACAATGGATTTAGAGGCCAACCAGACGTATTACTTGAAATTGCAAACGGCACTAGGCATAACCGTACACCAACAAGAAATGCACGTTAATGCCAGCCACGAAGCCATAAGTGTTACCCCTAATATCACTAGTGGAATGTACTTGCTCACTCTTTACGACCAGCAGGGAAATGTAGTACACAGTCACAAAATCATCAAACAATAATAGAGTTTATCACGAGTCGTTCCCATTGTGGATCGACTCGTTTTTACAACCATAATAGAAATACAAAAAGTCCTTGCTAGTATTCTCTTAGCAAGGACTTCTTTGTAGAATGAGTTTTGTGTTGTAATATATATGCTTAACGCATTCCTTTTGGAAAAAGAGAGGTTTTGCCTCTTTTGGTTGCTTTTGGACTCAAAGCCGCTTTTTTCTTGGCTTCAATATCTGCTTTGTTATCATTCTTGGCACGAGCGGCATTATTGGGATTATAACCATAATCACGGGTATTGTGTACACTGTTGTAGGCAGGGCAAGCAGGCCCTTGATTGCAGGCACTAAAGGTAGCGAGTATAGCAAGAAGTATAAAGAATGCAATAAATTGTTTCATAATATATGTATTTGGTGAACCAACAAAACTGGTAGACTTATTTTACTAAGATACTAAAAATACAGCTAGTTTTCAAGAATTGATGCCACGAGCAAGCATCTGTATAGGTTTATTTCCAGCATAAGATAGCACCTTATTAGGGGTACAAATTTAGTGCCTGCCTCTCTTACCCCCCTTCCAATAGCCCAACAAATAAAAATGGGCAAAAATAACATTCCCTAACTTTTTTTGCAGAGTTGTTAAACTTCTCGTAAATTCAATAGTCTAAGTCCTGTCAGTTATTTGTAAAAGTAAAAGACAAGCTACCAACTTTTTATACAATAACGATTACTACCAATAGAGTTATTGTTCCATTCAGACTTCTTATAAATATGAAACCGCTACTACTATTTACGTTACTTCTTAGTGTAGGGCATTTATCCGCCCAAACCTATGCCGATGATATTGCTGCCCTATTCTATGACAAATGTACTTCTTGTCATCATGCTGGGGGTATTGCTCCTTTTTCTTTGATGAGCTACACCGATGCCTCTATCCGATTGCCGGCTATTCAGAATGCTGTGACTACCAAGCGAATGCCGCCTTGGTCGCCCGACAACTCCTACTCGCAGTTTGCACACGATAGAAGCCTAAGCCAAGCAGAAATCACGCTTATTGATAATTGGATCAATGCAGGTGGCCCTCAAGGCAATCCTAACAATACGCCACCTCCTCCTGCTTATAATCCCAACAACTGGGTATTGGGCCCACCCGACCTAAGCATCAAAATGCCCGATTATGTGAGCAAAGCCACAGCCAGCAATGATGATTATATCTGCATTTCAATTCCTACCAATTTAGCTGCTGGACGTACCATTCAAGCCATTGAGGTCATACCGGGCAATAGTGCCGTTGTACACCACGCCCTTATTCATATTGATGCAGCCGGCACCTATGCTACAGATACCACTAGTCATGCCTGTGGTGGCCCCTCCACCCTGCCATTGATTGCAGGGTATGCCCCCGGTAGTGATCCTGCTCAATTTCCCAATACCTCCAATTTTAAGTTGGGTATCAACCTGCCTGCCAATTCCAATATTGTTTTTGCCATGCACTATCCAGCAGGAAGTCAAGGTATCTTAGATAGTACACGGCTCAATATTCACTTTTATCCTCAAGGCACTACAGGCGTGCGTGAGGTGAGTGCCAACCCAATTTTGAATAGCTATAATTTTACTATCAATGCCAACACGGTAGATGTAGTAGAAGATTGGTTTCCTGCCGCCAACTTTCCTGTGAACAGCGATTTTTCTATATTTAGTATTTTCCCTCATGCCCACCTTATTGGCAAGAGCTTTATTGTATATGGGGTCAATCACTTTCCGCCTTATGATACCATTCCATTGATTCACATTCCCAAATGGGATTTTGAGTGGCAAGGATTTTATGTATTTGAATACATGAAAAAACTACCTGCTGGGTACAAGCTCTATGGCAAGGCTGTTTATGATAATACCACCAACAACCCCTTCAATCCAAACAATCCCCCCCAAAACATTAGTGCTGGACTCAATACCACCGATGAAATGTTCTTAATTTATTTCCAGTATCTCAATTATCAACAAGGGGATGAAACTATTAATATTGATAGTTTATTGCAAGCGCAAAACACTGTATTTACCAATAATCGGCCCTTGGCTGTGAATGAGGATGGCTTATTCTTGACGGCCTACCCCAATCCCTCTAGTGCGCTAACAACCATACATTATTACCTAGAAAAAGAGGCAGAAGTGCAATTAATGGTGTATGATGCACAAGGGCGTGTGGTTCGTCAGTTGGCACTAGAACAGCAAACACAAGGACAACATCTATACGAGTGGGATGGCCGCCAACAGAATGGGCAATCGGTGCCAGCAGGCATCTATTCCATACAATTACGAGTGGGCGAGAAAATAGTCCACAAAAAAATCATTCGTCAATAGACATTTTGATTTTTAATTTTTTTATTTGTCATAGTAAAGGCTTCCTTCAACGGGCTTTACTATGACTTTTTTAAGTAGGTGCAAAAAAGAAACCGTACAATAAAAAATGAGAGATTTTTGTTCAGATCGAGGCACTCGCTATGCGATCTGACTTATTTGATACAGTGTATCAAATAATCAGGTAACAAAGCTGTAACGAGTTACAGCGCGTATTTCCAACGATGAACCGAGGCTCTGCCGAGCTCATAAGCGAAGCGCACTAGCTGGAGAAAAAGAATCGTTTTTTAGTCCGTTTACTTTTTTAAAGCTACTTATTTTCCTTATAAGAATTCTAATACCAATACAATGAAAAAAATAGCTGTCTTTACCTCTGGAGGGGATGCCCCCGGTATGAATGCCTGTATTCGTGCAATCGTGCGCGCTGCCGTACACCACCATGTAGAAGTAATGGGTATTCGGAAAGGCTATAAAGGTATGATTGAAGATGATTTTGTTCCTCTGCAATCCAATTCGGTAAGCTATATTCTACAGCGTGGAGGCACTATTTTGGGTTCGGCCAGAAGTGAGGAATTTAAGACAGCAGAAGGGCGCAAAAAAGCCTACAACAACCTCAAGAAGCACGGAATAGAAGGTATTGTAGCTATTGGTGGAGATGGTACCTTTACGGGGGCTAAGTTTTTTATGGAGGAATATCCAGATATTGCCATTGTAGGCACTCCCGGTACGATTGATAATGATTTGTTTGGGACAGACTTTACTATTGGTTATGACACGGCTATCAATACAGCCATGCAAGCCATTGATAGCATCAAAGATACAGCCGATGCACATGATCGCCTATTTTTTGTAGAAGTGATGGGACGAGATGCGGGCTTTATTGCCATGCGTGCAGGCATTGCCGCAGGTGCCAAAGCTATTCTTGTTCCCGAAAGCAAAACCAATATTGATGAATTGGTACAGTTGTTATTAGATAATGCTAAAAAACGAAAACTGGCCAATATTGTTGTTGTGGCTGAAGGCAATGACGGCGGTGGTGCGGTCCAAATTGCCGAAAAAGTCAAAGCTAGAACTAATATCTTTGATATACGTGTGACAATACTAGGGCACATGCAGCGTGGAGGCTCTCCCACTTGTATGGATCGTGTACTAGCTAGTCGTGTTGGTGTGGCGGCGGTAGAGGCACTCTGTGCTGGCAAAAGGGGTATTATGCTCGGCCAATTGCACCGAGAAATTAGCGAAACACCATTCGACAAGGCCATTAAGCACCACGTCAAAAGTAGCACCCAATTGGAAGATTTGGCTAAGATTATTGCTTATTAGAGCATTCTTGCCCTTTACTGCACATTACCATAGGCCACAAAATAAGGATTGAGCATATTTTCTTTGTTGTAAACAACAGCATCCTCGTTATTGTACTGCACTACTTTGCCCCCTGCTTCTTCGAGCACAATTTGAGCCGCCGCCGTGTCCCACTCCATTGTGGGGGCCACCCTCGGATACAAATGTGCTTGGCCTGTTGCCAACAACAAAAACTTGAGCGAACTGCCCTTGGACACCAAATCGGGCTCATCCAAAACCTCAATAAACGCCTTGGTTTCTTCGTTCAAGTGCGAGCGAGAACACACCACCTTAATACCTTTGTCTTGCATGGTAAACTGTGGCGCATGGATTTGCTGGGTGTTGCCCTCTTTCTTCAAAAAAGCCCCTGCTCCTTTGACCGCCCAATACAATTCATCCAACACCGGTGCGTACACCACACCCAATACTACTTGCCCTTGGTGAATCAGAGCTATATTTACCGTAAACTCTCCATTTCTCTTGATAAACTCCTTGGTACCATCCAGAGGATCCACCAACCAATAATAGTCATAACCTTGGCGCTCGGCATAAGGTACCGCTTTGTTCTCTTCAGAAACAATGGGGTATTGCAACGGCAATTGCTCCAAGCCTTCACAAATAACAGCATTAGAAGCCTGATCTGCCGCTGTTAGAGGCGAATCATCGGCTTTTTTGATAATTTCTATTCCTTCACAATTCTTATAAATATCCAAAATAGCAGCCCCTGCATTGACCGCAATAGTACACAACTCTGGGATTAAATCTTTGTAAGTCATTTTCTGTAATTCTGTAATTTTGAAGTTACTTTTTCTTGTGACGATTCTTTTTAGAAGTAGTTTTGCGCCCTTTGTTGGCCTTGGACATATAGCCCGAATTGCTTTTGCCTGTGTATTTTTTGGGACGCTTATTCTGCTTCTTCTTAATTTTTGTTTTGTAACTAGTTTTCTCATGAAAAGCTCCCTTATAATTGGGGTCTTCTTTCATCTTTTGGGCATCAATGGCTCGATTCATTTCTTGCTGTTCGGCAAAAGGCGTATTGGTGACTTCTACAGCGGCTGGCATCGGAAAACGTGGAATAGCCATGCGAATTTTTTTCTCAATCTTATTGATGTGATAGGCATCGGCAGGCGTACTAAAAGTCAGTGCCGCCCCTGTTCTAAAAGCCCTACCCGTACGCCCAATTCTATGCACATAATCCTCATAAACCGTAGGCACATCAAAATTCACCACATGGCTCACTTCCTTAATATCAATACCACGTGCCATCACATCCGTAGCCACCAAAATCCGAATAGCCCCCTGCCTAAAATCCTCAAAAGCATTGATACGGGTATTCTGTCCTTTGTTAGAATGAATCAAACGAATGCCCGCATCCCCCGCCAAACGTTGGAGGCGTTCAAACACCAAATTGGCCGTTTGTTTGGTCTTTACAAAAACAATAATTCGACTAAAATTTTCTTCATCCTCTAGCAAGTGCGTCAATAAATTGAGCTTGGTCGCAAAGTTGGGCACTTCATACAATTGTTGCTCTACGGTCTCTACAGGAGTAGCCTCGGGTGTTATTTCTATTTTGACTGGAAAATCCATAAAATTCCAACTCAATTCTTCTACTTTGGGCGAAAAGGTAGCCGAAAACAGGAGGTTTTGCTTTTTGGTAGGCACCACTTCCAGAATATTATTAATCTGCCCCATAAACCCCATGTCCATCATTCGGTCGGCCTCGTCCAAGACCATAATTTCTACCTTATTGAGCGGCACATTTTCCTGTTGGTACAATTCCAACAAGCGTTTGGGCGTGCTGACCACAATATCCACCCCATTGAGCAATGCCTTGGCCTGCGCCTTGCGTCCAACGCCCCCATAAATACCCTCAATCCTAAATTCTGTATAGGTAGCCAACTCCTTAACTTGCTTGGTTACTTGCACCACCAGCTCCTTGGTAGGCACTACAATAATGCAGCGTGCTGCATTGCCCTTGGGATAGCTCAATTTTTGCAAAATAGGCAAGACATAAGCAGCCGTTTTACCTGTTCCTGTTTGGGCAATACCAATAATGTGCTGCCCCGAACGAATGGCAGGAATAGCCTTGACTTGGATGGGCGTAGCTTCCTCAAACCCTAAGTCCTCTAAGGCATTTAGATATTGTTTGGTAATTTTTAATTCGTCAAAAGTTGTCATACTCTACGTATTCTATAAGGATTGTAAGGGCAAAGGTACGTTTTTTTGTGCAATTGCAACGGTGCTTGCACGATTACGCTACTATTGCCAACTGCAAAATCATTTTTATTATAATTTGAACAAAAAAGACAATCTAGTGTTTTATTTACGAATACTTTACTAAAACACCACACTTATTCGTTAACACTAAAAATCTACTATAAAACATTTATGGACGAAAAAGATTCGTTACAACAATTAAATCAATTTCAACAACTTACCCTGCCCAAAGACTCGATACAAGTCAATGTTTCGGTCAATGTACAATCCCCTAACAATAGCCCAAGCCCTACCAACATTCCCCTAGAGAACAGCACCGATACCCTTGCAAACAATGGCAACATCAAAGAACAAATGACCGCCTCTGTCCATGGTTCTTGGGAAAAAATCACCAATAAAATTTCTGGTTGGGGCGAAGATATTCTACTCAATTTACCCAATTTCATTTTGGCAGCACTAGTATTTGCATTGGCCTACTGGCTTTCCAACCGAGTCAAACAGCTCGTGCTTCGAATATCACAGCACACTATCCAACAAGCCTCTATTAGAGACCTACTAGCCAATTTTTCTTCCATTATAGTAATTGCTATTGGTTTTCTGATTGCACTAAATGTACTCAATCTCAACGAAGTGCTCACCTCCTTGCTGGCAGGTGCTGGAGTAGCAGGTTTGGCTATAGGTTTGGCCTTGCAGGGTACATTAGCCAATACCTTTTCGGGGATTTTCTTAGCGGTACGCGATGTTATTAGTATAGGCGACTGGATAGAGAGCAATGGTTTTTCTGGAACAGTTATGAGCATTGATTTACGCAATACCCAACTCAAAGAAGCCGACAACAATATTGTTGTTATTCCCAACCAGATGATCTTAGACAACCCATTCAAAAACTACGGCTTGACCCAACGTGTTCGGGCTACGATTACTTGTGGCGTGGGCTATGAATGTGACTTAGAAGAAGTGAAAGCCGTGGCGATAGAAGCCATTAGCGCGCTTTATCCGCCCAATGATGGCGAAGAAGTAGAATTGCACTACTTGGAGTTTGGTGCGAGTTCTGTTAATTTCCGTCTGCGTTTTTGGGTCAATTCTCGCAAAGCACTCAAGGCATTTGAGGCCAAAAGTGAAGCCATTATGGCACTCCGAAAAGCCTTTGACGAGCATAATATTAATATTCCCTTTCCGATTCGTACTGTATTTCACCAGAATGGAAATACTGTTGATAAACAACAAGAAGCATTTGAATTGGAAGAACAATTATAGTCCTTTTTTACCCCCCATTTTTATACAATACAGGGATGTCGAATATTCGACATCCCTGTTGTTTTATTATTATGTATTAGAATGAAGGCACTATTTCACCATAGACTTCAGCACGGCATCATCTACCTTCACTTCAAATTTTTCCTTCAAACGCTTAATCAATTCCTTTTCTAAAGCATCTTGATAATCGGCCACCACATAGCCACGTGCTTCATCCAATGTTTTGATAGAAGAAGGGATAATTTCTTCGATTTTGGTAAAGTAGAAAGAACCATCCTTGGTATATCCTTTGCTCACTGTTCCAGCCTTCCACTTCAATTTATCCAACTCCGTATTTTTACCTTTTTCGTAAACCCCTGTAGTAGTTTGCACCACTTCACGGTCTTTGTTGAACATCGCTTTTATGGTTTCTGCACTTTTCTTGCGTGCCTTGGCAACCACTTTCTTAGTTATTTTCTTGTCATCCGTACGCAAGGTGTAAAACGTCACATTGGCACGTTCCTTCCACTTATAATTCTCTTTATTATCCTCATAAAACTTTTTCAAGCCCTCTTCATCGCCAGCAGCCTTGTCCCAAACGAGTTGTCTTTTGACTTCAAACAACAAAATACCTTCTTCATATTCACGCATCAACGCCTTGAACTCTGGGTAACGTTTTTCCAATTGCGTTTCCTCATACGCCATTGCCTTTTGGGTTTCTAGCTTTTTCATCACACGCTCCATGGCACCTTCCAAGGTACGAGGCTGCATATTCATACGCTCACTGTGGGCACGTTGTGCTACTGATTTGAATTCGCCAACCGTAGCCTTCATATCACCAATCGTAAACAATACTTTATCATCCATTGCCTCGTCTGTCACCGCTCTCCAACGATAGGTCATGAATGTATTTTCCTTGGTCAAAGAGTCTTTTAAAGCTGCCCAATTAGCTTCATTTACTTTGAAATTGCTCTCCTTTTTGATGTCTGCAACCAAGGCATCCTGAATGAGTTTGAAACGAGGCTTGCGCTTAATTTTATTGGTAATTTCTGTTTTTACATCCTGATACTTGGCGTTTTTGATTCCTTGATAACGCTTGATAATGTGCCAGCCTGCTTCCGTTTTGAAAGGCTTAGAAATATTGCCATCTTGCTGCAAGCTAAAAATCACCTCTTCAAAATCCTTGGCATATTTATTAATACCAACCCAACCCAATTGTCCACCTCTGTTCTTGGTAGAATTATCTTGAGAATGCTTGGGCACCAATGTTTCAAATTCCGTCCCTCCCTTGAGCACTTCGTACAAAGAGTCGATCATCACTTTGGCTTGTTCTGGATTTTTCTTAGCTCTAATGAGCAAATGCGCCACTTTGATTTGACCAAATGCAGGACGCACCTCGTCTACCCGCACAATATGATAACCATAATTTGTTTTGACAATATCCGAGATTTCGCCTTTCTTGGTTTCATAAGCAGCCGTTTCTAAGGCATAAGGCAATTGTAAAGCCGTAAAGAAGCCCAAACTGCCCCCCTTGGCATTGCTGTATTGGTCATCGGAGTATTCTCTGGCCAATTGACCAAAGTTTTGAGGCGTTAGCTCTGCCTTAATTTTTTGGGCACGCTCAAACGCTTCGCGCTGCAAGGATTCTTCTGCATCAGGCGCTACCGCTATAAAAATATGACTAATACTGCGATCTTCCTTAGAGCGATTGTACGCCTCTTTGACCAATTTTTCGGTAATTTCTCGGTCAATAAGGTACGTGCTCGCCAATTGGCGTTTGTATTGTTCTTGTTCACGCACTACCGATGGCTTGTCGGCCAAACCTGTAGCTTCTCCTTCTGCCACTTGCAATTTGAAATTGACATACAAATCCAAGTACTCCTTTAGAGATTTTTCGTCATAACTGACCTTTTCCCCATTTGTCTTATTATAAATGTACTTGAATTCAGAAACATGTACTTTCTTATCTCCTACCGTGAACAAAACAGGATCTTCCTGCGCTTGGCCTTGTACGGCTACCATTAATAATATGGTCATACAAAGTACACCTATACGATTGAGCATATTTGTTGAGTTGTTTTTTTAGTGGAATAAGTAAACAATTTTCCTGCTTCTTGCGCCGCTTTAGACTTTCAAAACAAGCATATTGTTTATATGAACGCTGCAAATTTAGAGAAATTCTACCAAAGCCCCTATAATTAGGCTATTTAATAAATAGGTATAGACCTCGATCGTTTCTTTTGGCCATTTCCTAGATTAATTAAAAATAAGCTACTAGCTGATAAGGTTTGCTGGCTTGTGCTACAAATTTGGTATCTTTGGGCAAGATAGTCCTGCTTGTTTTTTTTAATAGTAAGTAGTCGTTCAAAATTCTTTACAACAAAAAACGGATATTTTCCTCCAGCTCATCGTTGAAAATACTCGCCTTAGCCCGCTAAGGCTGCGTTTTTCGCCTTGATCTGAATAAAAATCTTCCATTTTTTAACTTATAATTAATTTTGTCCACCTACTTAAAGTAGATTTTTTATGAAAAATATTGTTTTCAGTATTTTAATAGGATTTATAGCTACACTCTTTGCTTGCAACAACCCTTCCAATCCAAACAAAGCCACAACGCCTCAACGTTATGGGTTTCAAAAAATAAACGCTTATGTGCGTTATGTGGCCTTGCAACGAGAATTGCAAGCGGATATGACTTTCCGAACCGATTCTACCAAAGCCATTGAGGGCTTGGTGGTGCTGAATGATGAATTGATGCAGTTTAAGAAACGTCCCAAGCTAGGCTTGCAGTATGTGTTGCAAAAACGCGTCATGAACTTTAACAGAAAACAGACGTTTGCCTATGTAGAAAAAGACGGAAGCCAGCAAGAGTTAACTATTACCTTGCCTGAATTTGATAGTATTCGATTTTTGTCGGGCGGTGTGAGCCACAAAGATGGCGGCCTCATTGGCTGGAATGGCCCTGCCTTTGATGAAAAAGATGGCCTAGTCTTGCTCTTGACCGATGCTGATGGCCAAACATTTTCTATCAATCATGTAGGCATTACCAAAGGCAGCCAATACCAAATTCAGCCCTCTTATGCACAGCGTCTAGCGTTGGGCACGGCCAAACTAGAGGCCACACGCAAACGCACCAGCATCAGCCAAAAAGATAGTTGCACACAATTGATTACCATAGAGCATTATTTGCTGCCCGTATCTTTTGAAGTTAAGCCCTAAATATTCTCACAAAAAACGACCTATTCAATACAACCTTACTTCGTTGGAAATCGTATCTAATTGATTATCAGTTTATTACAGAAAACAAGCCAAAATCATAAAAGACTGATAATCAAATAGATACAAGATGCTTTTTTAGCTTTTTTGCAAAAAAAGTAAAAAACCGAACCGTAGGTGAGCTCACGAGCGAAGCGAGCTAATCCACGAAGTATTAATACAAATAATCAAACCAATGTTAATTGTTGATAGTAAAGTTATTTCTCCAGATATTTTTAAGGAAGAATTTGTTTGCAACCTCAATGCCTGCAAAGGTGCCTGCTGCTGGGAGGGCGATTATGGTGCGCCCTTGGACGTAGAGGAGTTGGATGTTTTGGATGCTATCTATGAGAAGGTCAAGCCTTTTCTAACGCCAGAAGGGATTGCCGCCATTGAAGCGCAAGGAACAGCCGTATACATTGCACAAGAGCGAGAATATGCGACCACACTAGTAGATAATGCCGCCTGTGCTTTTCTCAATTATGATGAAAATGGTATTGCCAAATGTGGTATTGAGCAAGCGTATGAAGCAGGGGTTATTGACTACCCCAAGCCTATTTCTTGCCACCTCTACCCCATTCGTGCAGAAAAATTATCCAACTTTAGTTTTGAAAAATTAGAATACGATCGCTGGGAAATCTGCTCGGCAGCCTGCACCAAGGGGGCCGAACTTAATGTGCCTGTTTATAAGTTTGTCAAAGGCCCGCTCATCCGCAAGTATGGCGAGGATTTTTATGAGCAATTGGAGGCCATGGCTCAATACTTGGATAAGCCCGAAGAGCATGAGGATTTTTAATTGTCGCTTCGCGTACCTTGATTTTTTTGATTGCTGTGATTTTTTGATTGCCTATTAATAGTAAAAATCACAAAATCATAAAATCACACTAATCAAAGTCTTTTTTTCTTCTTGTTCGCTTCGCGTACCTTGATTGCTTTGATTTTTTGATTGCCTATTGATAGTAAAAATCACAGCAATCATAAAATCACACTAATCAAAGTCTTTTTTTTTCTTCTTGGTCGCTACACGTACATTGATTGCTTTGATTTTTTGATTGCCTATTAATAGTAAAAATCACAGCAATCATAAAATCACACTAATCAAAGTCTTTTTTTTCTTCTTGGTCGCTACACGTACTTTGATTACATTGATTTTGTGATTGCCTATTGATAGTAAAAATCACAGCAATCATAAAATCACACTAATCAAAGTCTTTTTTTTTATTAGTCATACAAGGCCGACACCCAAAAAGAAATGCTCTGCTCTGCCCAATTGACCACTACAGGCAAATCTTTGGCACTTGTTCCGGGTTTGATGATGCCTCTATTCACAAAGCCCTTCAACAGATGTAAATCCATCATCCAAGGATGTGTTTGCATATTGTGCTCAAAATAGGCAATGGTTTGTGCCTGAATTTGCTCCCACGAGAACCAATTATCGGCATCAAACTGATAAAACCACAAGGCCAAAGCATAAGCAGCAGCCGGTGTAGAATTGCTGTAGGTGTCGATATAAGCTGTAGCAATCTCTTCCAACATCTGTTCTTGTGCTGGTTCAGGCACCGCCTTTTGTTGTGCTACTTCTAGTACTCTGTTTAGCACAAATATTCGGAGCATATAGGGATCACCAGCCGTCTGCTCAAAGGAGGCACTATCCTCAATAATATATCGACAGTATTCCAAAGGCCAATTCTCTTGAAGCGTCCCACTTTCGTACAATGCTTTTTTGAAGGCTGCATCGGCAGTTTGCCCAAAACTGTACACCAAATCCTGCATAGTTCCTTCGCCCACCCCTTGTATAGCATCAATCTCTTCCAAATCCGAAAAACGTCTGGATGGCAAGCTATTCTTAGTCTCCAAAATACGGGCGGCAAGCACTGGTCCCATTGTATTGCCCTGCCCATCGGCTGGATCATCCTGAATACTTCCGTCCAAAATCATCTCTACGCTTTGAGCCTGATTAAAAAAACCTACAATTTTGTTCTGAATCCACAATGGAATATTAGGATGCGACTGACTAGACATAATGGTGATTGGTTAAGTTGTTTTGATGCAGTTGATTTAGTTATAAAGCATAACAATAAGAAAGTAATTTGTATCTTCCAAGTAGTTGCCCCCTATTATCTTTTTATTAATTCCCAATTATGCTAAAACAACTCCTCTTTTACCTCAAAGTATCTCGCCCCGGACTTTGGTTTGCTACACTTTGGCTCTATTTATTGCCCACCAGCCAAATGACCGATATTTACCAATCTTGGATTTTTTGGTACGGCCTATTTTATGTTTGCTTTCCGCTCAATTTTTTGGTCTACGGCTGGAATGATATAGTCGATTATGAGACCGATGCCCTCAATCCACGCAAGGATAGTTTTTGGTTTGGCGCAAGAGGCAGCAAGGAACAATTGCAAGTACTGTGGCGTGCTATAGCCTTTAGTCAACTGCTATTTTTTCCTGTATTAATTTGGGTGGGCGGTTGGAAAGTAGGCTTGTTTTTGTTAATTTTTATCCTAATTAATGGGCTTTACAACTTGCCCGAGCGTGGTTTGCGTAGTCATCCGCCCTTAGAACTGCTTTGTCAAGTGGGTTATTTGTTGGTGGTCCCCCTCAGCATTTGGGTCAATCAATTGGACGGCTTGCCTTGGCAAACCTACTTGTATTTGTTTTTATTTGCCATGCAATCGCACATTATGGGCGAGGTGATGGACATTGTGCCTGACCGCAAAGCTGGACGCAAAACCACCGGAACCGTTTTAGGCACTAAGCGCACCAAATTGCTTATTATAGGTATTGTTATGCTAGAAGTAGCCTTGCTCTTTTCTATTTATCAAGAGTATATTTTTGGTGGGCTGTTGGCTGCTGGATTGGTCTGGCTGCTGCTGGATGTGTTTTTGATTTACAAAGATAAACAATATACCGTTTTAGAAATGAAATTATTTGCCTTGATGTCCAATGTAGTTGCCATTATGAGTATGGCCTATGTTTGGTGGTCGGGTTGTTTGTTGCAAATAACTATTTAGCGTATGAAAATAATAGAACAAAAACGACACTTTTTTACTAGGCTTCCCTTGGGATTGCTGGCAATAGCACTTTTCTCTTTTGCACCTTCTATTATTGGTCATACTGGAGCATGGATGAGCGAACAACTTACAGGACAGCCCTGTATAGAAGGTAGTTGTATCTGGAAAGCAATTCCTTGGCTCTCCGTTATTACCTTTCCTGCTAGTGCATTCGTACTCTTGATTTATTTATTGTTGGCCGTTAATGATGCGGTTGCTGTGCTAAAAGAGGAATAAACCGTTTTGGCCCATACGTTTGTTTGGAATAGATGTAAGTAGGATGAAAATTGGTTGGTAAGCTATTACGACTTACCAACCAACTACCATCTATTCTTTGCTCTCCTGATAAGCCTTGTACTCTTGCTCCACATATTCCTGCAATTCCTCTACCGAATCAAAACGCTCAAACAACGCCTTCAATTGATTGTGGCGCTTCATGGTAGGCAATACAAAACTCTCCACATCTGCATAAGTGATTTTTTGGTCGCTCAAAATAATCAAACGCTCAATCACATTCCGCAACTCGCGAATATTACCTGTCCAATCTACCTCTTGCAAGAGCTTAATAGCCTTGTCCTCTATCTCTTTCTTGGGGCGGCCATACTCATTGCAAACCGACTCAATAAAATGCTCCACCAACAATGGAATATCGGTTTTGCGCTCATTGAGAGAAGGCACTTGTATAATAATCACCGCCAAACGGTGGTACAAATCCTCACGGAAACGTTTAGCCTCAATTTCCTTACGCAAATCCTTATTGGTAGCCGCCACCACACGCACATCTACACTAATGTCTTTGTCGCCCCCTACTCTGGTAATACGCCCTTCTTGCAAGGCGCGCAATACTTTGGCTTGCGCCGACAAGCTCATATCTCCAATTTCATCCAAAAATAGCGTTCCACCATGCGCCTGCTCAAACTTGCCAATGCGCTGCTTATGCGCCGAGGTAAACGAACCCTTCTCATGCCCAAACAATTCACTCTCAATCAATTCGGCAGGAATAGCCGCACAGTTGACTTCTACAATCTGATTTTGAGCACGCTCACTTTTTTCGTGAATCCAGCGCGCTACCAATTCCTTACCTGTTCCATTGGGCCCTGTCACCAAGACACGGGCATCTGTTGGAGCTACACGGTCAATAGTGGCTTTGATTTTGCCAATGCCCTCCGATTCGCCAATAATGGTTTGAACACCACCTTTTTTCTTGATTTTCTTTTTGAGAACTTTGGTTTCTTGCACCAAGCTCGATTTGTCCAAGGCATTTCTAATCGTAATCAACAAACGGTTCAAATCTGGCGGTTTAGCAATATAATCAAAGGCCCCTTTCTTGACCGCCTCTACTGCGGTAGCAATATTGCCATGCCCCGAAATCATAATCACAGGCGTATCTGGACTGAGAATATTGATGCGCTCCAACAATTCCAAGCCGTCCATTTTAGGCATCTTAATATCGCAAATAGCTGCATCAAATTTGTGCTTTTTGATTTTGGATAGGGCATCAATACCATCTTTTGCCTCTTCCACTTTATAATTTTCCATTTCCAGAATGTCCCTCAGTACCGTTCTGATACTTGGTTCATCATCAATTACTAGAATCTTTGCCATAATTGTTTTTGTATTGTATTGTATTTTGCAAGTTGCCCAATCGCAAACTTTGATCTGTTTTAGTAGTTGTTAATCCCCTAAATTCTCTGTTCTAATCCACAAAACTAAAAATAGTATTTTTTTAGAGAATCTACTGAATTTCCTTCTAATTTAAAGCCATGAGGCCATTATGCAGGACTGTCCCAATAGTTTTCTTTGTAGTTGCCAATGCTCAATAGCACCAACGTACAAGCAATTTCGATATGTGTATCAGGTGCTTTTTCTTGGAGAATGCCATACAACTCCGTATTCTCGGTACCGGGATTAAAAATCACCCGCTTAGGTTTCAATTGCAATATATAATCATAATATTGTTTTTGTATTTCTCTATTAATATACAAAGTGAGGGTATGTACATTTTCTATTGGCGGTTGTCCATTGAGAATAGGCAGATTACCGGCTGTTTGTCCTTTTCGAATACCTACAGGAACCACCTCTATCTTATGGTTTAATAATTGGTCAACTGCTCTATAAGCATAACGAGCAGGGTTGGTCGTTGCTCCTAGAACAACAGTCTTAAATGAATTCATCACAAAGAATTTTAAGCTTCTACTTTTACTAAGGGTTGGGGTGGTGTCCATTGTTGCGTCAAGCGCGCAACCAATAGATTAGTTATTAAACCACAAACCATAGCCAATGTTCTAAATGGGAACAAAATAGTGACCCGCTCGCCATTGACCAGCTCTTCGGCAGCATCCAAAATTGGATAAGGCAAAAAGATAGGCAAGCCCAACGTAGCATCCCCTCCTCCAAAACGCAAAAAGCTCGCCACTACCAAACCAGCCAAAGCACCAGCAGCCGTACTCTTCTTATCAAACAAAGCACAGACCAAGGCTGGAAACAATAGGCAATACACAAAATCACTACACAAAAACCACAATTGATAAATACTTTTTACTTGGAGTGCAATCAGCAGTGCAGCTATCCCCACCAACCAAATACAACGTTTAATCACTTTTGCCAAGCCTTGGGAGTCAATATTGGGCTTGAGCAAAGGACGATAAACGTTCCAGCTGGCCATAGATGAAGAGGACAAAATAGACGAATCGGCCGAGGACATCACAGCCGCCGCTACCGCCCCCAAACCAATGGTAGCCACCAAGGGCGGGGTCATTTCTCGCATTACAATTGGCAATATCTCCAAACTATTTTCAGGAACGCCCCCCAAGGCCGTCCAATCGGCCGCTGCGCCCACTATTCCAATCAATACAGGCGGCACAGCCGCCAACAAACACACCACTCCTGCCAAAATCGAAAGATTTCGAGCCGTATTTTCATCTTTGGCCGACAATACTCGCTGAAAATACACCTGCCAAGGAATGCCACCAAAAACCAACAATAGGGCATAATCCCACCAATTCCAATAATAACTCCCCAACGCCTCTTGGCTGGGCAAAAACGAGGCAGCTGCCCCAAACTTTTCTTGATAAATCGGCCAAGCAGCCTCCAAACCTCCCACGTACTCCAAGGCATACGGCAAGGTTATAAACAACCCCAACAACAACAAAAGCATCTGCACCACATCCGTTAGGGCCACGGCCCACAAACCGCCCAAGGCCGTATAAGCAATCGCCACCACAGCCGACAAAAGGATAGCGGATTGGAAATCCAAGCCCAAGACCACCCCAAAAGTAGAACCCAATGCCGACAAAATAGCTGCCGTCCAAAACAATTCGCCTGTCAAGGCAGGTAAGAAGAATAGGGCAGCTATTTTTTCGCCATAACGCTGTGCCAAGGGGTCGAGCATGGTTCTAAATTGGTAACGTCTCATTTTTTTGGCAAAAAACAGCCCACCAACAACCAAGCTCATGGCATAGCCCCAAGGGGCCTGCACCCAAACCAAACCCAAATTATAGGTGGCTTCTGCGGCACCATTGATATAGCCCCCGCCCACCCAAGTGGCACTCATCGTAAAAATGGCAATCCACAAGGGAATCGAACGCCCTGCCAGCAGCACCTCCTCCTCATTGTCCTGCTTCCCCTTGCGTGCCGCAATATAGCTCCCCAAAAAAAAGACCACGCCATAAAAAAACAGCATGGCTGCAAATCCGCCCCAAAACACTTCATGCTCCGTAAAAAAATACAAATAACCTGCTACCACCAGCATCAAAAGCAACAAAACAACGGTTGGCAACAACAATTTTAGGGTCTTATTCATAAATCGTAGTAAACTAATGTAAATCGTGATAAGTTGGAGTAAAGATAGTAAAAACAAATTTGTTCCTAGTTAGGTACATTCCTGCTTCTAATTTGTAATTTCGATACTAATACTCTTGTAATAACATACAATCACCACAACAATTTAGCTATGTCAACCTCCAATTCTTATAGTTTTGCTCAAAAAGCGGCTGCTTGGGCTGTACACGCCTTTACGGCCTCTGGCATTGTGGCCGGATTTTGGGCCATTGTTTCTGCTAGTGAAGGGCATTTTTCTATGGCTTTTGTCATGCTTATTGTCAGTGTCATCATTGACGGGGTAGATGGCACCTTTGCCCGAATGTTTAAGGTCAAGGAGGTGTTGCCCCATGTTTCGGGACAAACCATGGACTATGTGATTGATTTTGCTACTTATGCCATTATACCTGCCTATATTATTTATGAGGCCAATTTGTTGCCGCCCGATCTTGCTTTTTGGGGCGCAGCTATTATTTTGATAATCTCTGCCCTTTATTATGGCAAGGAAGGCATGGTTTCTCATGACTACTACTTTGTAGGCTTTCCTGTAATGTGGAACTTGGTGGCGTTTTATCTTTTTTATGTGTTTAATTTTTCGCCTGTGGGCAATTTTATTACGGTGGTCATCTTTGCCATCCTGCATTTTGTTCCCATCAAATACCTTTACCCCAGCCGCAGCCAGCGTTTTATGGTCTGGAACATCATAGCAAGTACCTTATTGATAGTAAGCACAGCCGTTTTGGCCTTTTTATTGGGCGATGACCCAAGCTATGCCCATGCAACTAGTACAATGCTTGTTACCCGTTGGGTGGCCATTTTATCCTTGGCCTATTTTGGGGTTTTGAGTGTTTACCATACTTGGTTTGACCCACATACCAAGAGCTTGTAAAAGAGATTGTGTATATTACAGCTTATTATTGTAATCTATCATACTATTATGAATTACCTAACTGTAGAAGGCGTTTCCAAGGCATTTGGCGAGCGTGTTTTGTTTGAGGATATTACTTTTTATATTAATGAAGGCGATCGAGTCGCCTTTATTGCCAAGAATGGAACGGGCAAAACGTCCTTGATGGACATTATCATGAAGAAAGCCGAGGCCGATGCGGGTACAGTTTGGTTGCATCACAAAATTTCTATCGGCTACCTCAGCCAAGAACCCAGCCTAAACCCCGAATTAACGGTCTTTCAGGCGGTTTATCACTCGCCCAATCCCGTTATGCAGGCTATTTTGGCGTATGAGAATAGCTTGTTGCACCCCGATGATGTAGAGTCCATGCAAGAGGCCATGTCGGCTATGGATAGAATGCAGGCTTGGGATTATGAGGTCAAAATCAAACAAATTCTCTATCAACTAAAGGTAGATTATCTGGACCGCCCCATCAAAATGCTGTCGGGTGGGCAAAAAAAGCGCGTGGCCTTAGCCAAAGTCTTGATAGATGCGCCCGATTTCTTGATTTTGGATGAGCCGACCAACCACTTGGATTTGCCCATGATTGAATGGCTGGAGGACTACCTCAAACAAGGCAAACAGACCATTTTTATGGTCACGCACGACCGCTATTTTTTGGACAGCGTTTGTACGCAAATCTTAGAGTTGGATCAACAACAAATTTTTAAGTATTCGGGCGATTATAGTTATTACCTAGAGAAAAAAGCCGATAGGGAAAGTAGTTTTATTGCTACTACTGAAAAAACGCAAAACCTCTACCGAAAAGAACTGGACTGGATGCGCCGCCAACCCAAGGCCCGAGGCACCAAGGCCAAGTCAAGAATTGATAATTTTTATCAAGTAGAAAAACGCGCCAAACAACAATTGGACAATGAGGAAGTGACCTTAGACATCAAAATGACCCGCATGGGCAGCAAGGTGGTGGAGTTGTATAATTTGCACAAAAGCTATGGCGAGCATGTGATTCTGAAGGGTTTTGAGTACAAATTTAAGCGTGGGGATCGAGTGGGGATTATTGGTAATAATGGCGCAGGCAAAACCACCTTGCTCAATATCTTGGTGGGCAAGGAACAGCCCGATGCCGGCAAAGTGGTCGTTGGCGATACCATTGTGATTGGGTATTATACCCAAAGCGGCATGAACCTCAAAGCCGATAAGCGAGTTATTGAAGTGGTGCGTGATATTGCCGAATTTATTCCCATGCACAAGGGCCAAAAGCTCTCTGCGGTGCAATTGTGTGAGCGTTTCTTATTCGATTCTAAGAAACAACAAACCTATGTTTCCAAGCTTAGTGGTGGCGAACGTCGCCGTTTGTATTTGCTCACTATTCTAATGAAAAACCCCAACTTCCTCATTCTGGATGAGCCGACCAATGATTTGGATATTCTCACCTTGCAAGTCCTAGAAGAATTCTTATTGAGCTTTCCCGGCTGCATTGTTATTGTATCGCACGATCGGCATTTTATGGACAAAATCGTAGAACATACTTTTGTGCTAGAAGGCCAAGGCAAGGTGCGTGATTTCCCCGGCAATTACACGGCCTATAGGGCTGTCGCCCAACAAGAGGCTATTAGCCAAAAGGCAGAAGAAAAAGCCATCGCAGCCGAACAACCCACGGTCAAAACAGCCAGCAAGATTTCGCAAGAAGAACGCAAAGAACTCAAACGCTTGGAACGCCAAATTGCCAAGCTAGAAGAACAAAAAGCTACCATTACCGCTCAATTTAATGACACTTCCCTCAGTCAAGACAAAATTGCAGAACTATCCAAACAGCTCAATGATGTTACCGAGCAGCTAGAGGAAAAAGAAATGGCTTGGATGGAATTGGTGGACCAAATTGGCTAATCTATTTTTGTGCCTTCACAGCCTCATAAATGGCGGTCACTTGCGCTTGGTCAAAATCCGTCAAAGGGCCTGCTGTGGTGCTAAAAGTGTAGGATTTATTGCCTTTGACCGCAAAATAAGCAAAGTTATAGGAGGTGGTCGTGTCGTTATCCACGGCTACTTTGTACAAAAATCCGCAAGGGTCTTGCTGCACCACGCCCTTAAAAGCTGCATCTGTTGTTTTGTAATCCAATAATGCTTCATCGGCCAAGGTTTTGCATTGCAAGCTCGTGGCATTCATCCCATAAATTTGCACATAATAATCCTTGCCCTCTACCACCACATCCTGCATAAAATCATCGGTATTGTTCTTGACCTTGGCCCCTTCTGGCACCGCCAAAGTAACAGGAATGCCATACTCTATTAGATTGAGTTCTTGTGTAAAAGTAGAAGCGGGCTTGGCCGGGGTGTTATCACAGGCTATGATAAGGGTGCAAAGGATGGTTAGGAAAGCAAGGTATTTCATTTTATTTTTTGTTTAAGGCTTTGAAGTTGTTTTGGGTGAGATAATTATCAACTATGGCACACATCCAAAGTAAAATTTTTCTCTCAATTTACTGGTATTTATAAACCCTATTTAAGAAATCAATAATAGAATACCCAATCTCCTTAGCCAAATTTACAGGCACAGCGTTTCCAATTTGTTTGTATTGCTGCGAAACCGAGCCTGAAAATGCCCAATCATCAGGAAAGGTCTGAATGCGGGCATATTCTCGCACAGTAAAAGGGCGTGTTTCGTCGGGGTGGCAGCGTTCTGTTTGTTTTTGTGCAGGGCTGCACATCAGCGTCAAGCAAGGTTCATCCCATCCTATACGCCTTGCCATCCCTGTTTTGCCCCCTCCCAGATAGAAACTCTTCATCATGTAAGATTTTTGAATCTCAATAGGCAAATCTCTCCAATAGCCCTTGGGTGGCACCAAATCCAAGACCTTTTTTTTGTGTTCTGGATATTTTTGGCCGGGTGAATCTGGAACATCAGAATCATACAAAGCTCCTTTTTTTAGGGCATCTTCTAAGTTATAAATTGTATTAAATGGCAATGGATATTCATAGTCTACGGGCAAATCCTTGCGTACTCCCACCAAGATGAGGCGTTCTCGTTTTTGAGGTACATTATAATGAATAGCTTTGAGCACTTGGACAGGCGCCACTACCCGATAACCAATTTCATCCAACACAAAAATCATTCCTTGCAAGGTTCTGCCTTTGTCATGATTTAATAACCCTCGCACATTCTCCCCAATACAAATATCAGGTTGCACCTCTTGCACCACTCTAGCAAATTCATAAAACAAGGTACCTCTAGCATCCTCCAAGCCCAGTTTTTTGCCTGCATAACTAAATGCCTGACAGGGAAAACCTCCCGTCACCACATTAATTTGTCCTTGGTATTCGGCAAAAGAAAAATTGCGTATATCGCCTTCTAGCACCTTCCAGTGTGGCCGATTGGCTCGTAGGGTTTGGCACGCCCATTTGTCTATTTCGTTCAATGCCTTGCACTTCAAACCTGCTTTTTCCAAGCCTATGCCCAAGCCTCCTGCTCCTGCAAATAGTTCTATCACTGAAAATTCTTGATTAGGAGTTACCTTGTTGGAGTGTTCTGCTTGCTCAAAAGTTGCTTGCAATTCAAATAGTACCTCTTCCTCCTCTTGGTGTACTCGATAAGTAGCTGCTGGTTCTTGTACTACTGTCAGTTTTCTTTCTTTGTTCCAATAGGTAGTTTTTTGCTTTTTATTGCAAGTTGTTGGTACTTCTGTTAAAGGGTCTTGCTTTTTCATAACTATCTTATTTATTTACAGATAGCTACAATATTGAATTATTTTGTTTAAAAAGTCAAGCAATTTTTGAATTATTTTGTTTTAATACAAGAAAATGTTTTAATTTTAGTTTGCTTTTTGTACTTTTATCAGACTAAAGCAATACATAGTGTCTGTTTTTGTTTTAAATCACAAAACAAAAAAATCAAACATGATATTAAAAATCTAATTTCATCAAACCTTCATTTCATTAATACAAGGGGGGGTACAAATTGTACCCCCCCTTGTACAAAGCTATTTGTCACGTCCTAGAATAGTTTTGAAAGCAACAACATGGCCGAGCATGGCTATGATTTTTTAAATAATTTATACAATCAGTACAATTAAACCAGCCCTCACAAATCCCCAATCAACGTTTTTCCACCCCTCCGCCAGCAATTAACCAAGCCCGAATTTTTCAAAGGTAAAAAACTTCGTAAATTTGCACTTCCTTACCCAATAGAGGAACCATTCGCCTACGAGCGTGGTTGAAGGAAAAATATTATTATAACAGAATTCAAAAAACATCTTGACCCAATGTTGAGATGATTAAAACAGTAAGCATGAGTTTACCAACACAGTACAGTGCAAAAGACGTTGAATCCAAGTGGTACGACTACTGGATGAAGAAGGGCTATTTTCGCTCTACGCCTGATGAGCGAGAGCCATACACCATTGTTATCCCTCCGCCAAACGTCACAGGAGTCTTGCACATGGGGCATATTCTCAACAACACCATCCAAGATGTCTTGATTAGAAAAGCGCGTTTGGAGGGTAAAAATGCTTGCTGGGTCCCCGGTACTGACCATGCTTCTATTGCGACAGAGGCCAAAGTGGTAAAACAACTCAAAGAGCAAGAGGGCAAAAAGAAAAGTGATATTAGCCGTGAGGAATTTTTGGTGCGGGCGTTTAAGTGGAAGGAGGAGTATGAGGGCAGAATTTTGGGGCAACTCCAACTGATGGGGGCTTCTTGCGATTGGGAGCGTACTCGTTTTACGATGGAGGACAAGCTGACTAAGGCCGTGCAACAGGTTTTTGTGGATTTGTATGAGAAGGGTTTGTTGTATCGCGGCAAGCGTATGACCAACTGGGATCCCGAAGCCCAAACCGTACTCTCCAACGCAGAAGTAGAGTACCAGCAAGAAAATTCGACCTTGTATCACGTGCGTTATGCCGTGGCTGGTGCCGAAGATGAATGGGTAACGATTGCGACCACGCGTCCAGAAACCATTTTGGCGGATGCGGCCGTAGCGGTACACCCCGATGATGAGCGTTACACGCATTTGCAGGGCAAACGTGTTATTATTCCTTTTGTGAATCGTGAAGTTCCAATCATTTTTGATAAGTATGTGAAAATGGATTTTGGAACGGGTGCTTTGAAGGTAACGCCTGCACACGATATGAACGATTATGAAATTGGGCAGCGTCACAATTTGGAGGTGATTGAGATTTTGAGCAATAGTGGCCGCCTCAATAATAAAGCGCAATTTTATGTGGGTATGGACAGGGCGGATGCACGCAAGCAAATTGCCAAGGATTTGAAGGCGCAAGGCTACTTGGTCAAGAAAGAAACCTACAGCAATAATGTAGGCCGTTCGGAACGTACCAAAGCTGTGGTAGAACCTAAATTGACCTTGCAGTGGTTCCTCAAAATGGAAAAACTTTC
>CAYULH010000004.1:81927-91845 GCA_964445645.1 uncultured Aureispira sp.
TAGAGGCCGTAGAAAATGGCCCTGTTGATTTCTTGCCCGAACACATGCTCAATACGTATAGAAACTGGCTCAAGGAAGAAAATGTACGGGATTGGTGTATCTCGCGCCAATTGTGGTGGGGACAACGCATCCCTGCTTGGTATTGGAAGGAAGATGAATCCAAGGTTTTTGTAGCCTTGACAGAAGAGGAAGCTTTGGCGAAGGCCAAAGAGGAATTGGGCATTTCTGATTTGAAATTGGAAGACCTAAGACAAGAGGAGGATGTAGTAGATACTTGGTTCTCGTCTTGGTTGTGGCCCTTGTCTGTTTTTGATGCTTTTGAGGATGCCGAGGAATTGAAATATTACTACCCTACCAATGTATTGGTAACGGGTTGGGATATTATTTACTTGTGGGTAGCTCGTATGGTCATGGCTGGTTATGAGTGGGCACCCGAATTGTTGGGCGAAAAGGTGGCCGAAGAAAAAGGTATTCACCCCTTTAAGCATGTTTACTTTACGGGTATGGTGCGTGATAAATTGGGGCGCAAAATGAGCAAATCTATCGGCAATTCGCCCGATTCCTTGGAATTGATTGGCAAATATGGAGCAGATGGCGTGCGTTATGGTATTCTGTCAGCGGCTGCGGCTGGTGGCGATGTGATTTTTGATGCGCCGTTCTTAGATAAAACACAAACTTCGATTAAGAATGAATCGGATTTGTGTGATAATGGCCGCCGATTCTGCAACAAAATGTGGAATGCCTTGCGCTTGCTCAAAGAGCTAGATGTAGTAGAAAAAGTGGCCGACGAGCGCACGGCCAAGGTTAATGCCTTTGCGGCCAAATGGCTGGAGCATGCTTACAATCAAACCATCCAAACCGTTGAAAAGGACTTTGAATCCTTCCGTTTGTCGGAGGCGGCCAAAGCCTTGTACAATTTTGTGTGGAATGACTTCTGTTCTTGGTATTTGGAATTGATTAAGCCGGGGTACCAGCATCCGATTGACCGTGCTACACTAGAACAGGCCATTAATTTCTTTGAGAAAATCATGACCTTGCTCCATCCGTTTATGCCTTTTGTTACCGAGGAAATTTGGTCGCATTTGCGTGAAAATAGAGCCGAGGGCGATGATTGTGTGGTAAGCCAATGGCCTACGGCTGCTGCTTTTGATGAGGCATTCTTATACAAAATCAGCATTGTAAAGGACTTGGTGGGTTCGGTTCGTGATCTTAGAAATAAGAACCAATTGCCACAAAAGTCTTTGTTGCCGTTGCTGGTCAAAGATAGCGACTCGGCACAGCAGTTCTTGGCCGAAGAGGGCTTGACGGAGAGCATCGAAAAAATGGCTTATCTAAAGGAACTCCATTTTACCCAAGAGGATGAGCATGAGGGTGCTGGCTTTATTGCGGGTACTTCTCAGTATTATCTCTTGTTTGAGAAGAAAATTGATGTAGCTGCCGAGCGTGAAAAACTGGAAACAGAGTTGAAGCAAAAGCTGGGCTTTGTAAAAGGAATTGAGAAGAAGTTGGGCAATGAACGATTTGTCAATAATGCCCCTGCGGCTGTGGTAGAAAAGGAACGCAAAAAATTGGCGGATGGTCAAGCTCGTATTGCCTTGCTAGAGGAGAGTTTGAAGAAGTTGAATTAGGGTTTTGTGCCTTTGAAGATATTGGGAGACTGCCTTGGGGTGGTCTCCCTTTTTTTTGTGGGTAGTGCAAGTTTCTAAATACCACCCTCAAAAAAGATATAGCTGTACTTTTTTACCTTTGAGGTCTTTGTTCCACTTTTCTTATCCAATACACTGTACTGGTAAGAAACAGGCAATTGTTTCTTGTATTTCCATTTTCTAGTAAAGCAGACCTGTTCTTCTTTTGAAACAATTTTTTTGGTTATTCCTTTTGGGGTGTAATAAATTGTTTTGGTAGAATAGGGTTTCTTCATACATTTTAGTCGATTGTGGCTATAAGTATAGCTTGTTTTTTCTTCCCGATTGTTGAGATTAGCAATGATGGTAGTTTTGGATTGGAGACGACCACGTTTATCAAGCATAAATACTACACTAGAACTCTCTTTTCCATTTCTTATTTGTCTGACAATTGACTGAAAATCATTGGGGTAGCTAAATACTTCTTTGTATTGTTCTGTACTATTCTTGTAATATACTCTTTCAGCTATTTTACTATTGCTGTAAATCAACGTATCTACATAAAAATCAATTGGAGTATTATCGCCCTGAGATTCTGTTCTTACTACTTTTGATAAAGAGTCTATATCGTTATAATATAGTTTTTCTGTTATAAGCTGAAGCGAATTTGGAACACGCAATAGGGTGTATGCTTTCAAATTTCCTTGTGGGGTGTACTTAAAGCTATGCACTTGATTCCACAAACTTTTATTCGCATCTAAATTGCTATTTGCCAACAGTTTATTTAAAGCACTCGTATCAGATAATTCTGTTGTTTGTCTTATTTCGACCACTCTATGCTTGGAGTCTCGCTTAATAAAAACACCTAATACAGTAGTTCCCAACTTTGTGGTAGCAGTTTGCCAAAAATTTGTACAAAATCCAGCTTTATTATAGTTAATTTCCCCATAAAAATTTCCCTTATTATCATCATCATTGGATATAATAGTACAGGTTTTGACCTTGCCTTGTTTAGCAATATTAGCTGGTAGTAACTCTACCCCAAACATTCTAGCTTCCAAGTTTTTGATAATTTGGTCGGGGTTTGTTTGCCCTTCTATACTATGAATATATCCACAAATTAATAGTAGGGATAGTAAGATATAGCTCATAATTAAGGACTTGTGATAAATATAGAAGGAAAAGTTACGGCATTAGTATTGATTATAAAGCTTATTCCTGTAGTTGGTATATTGGCTGCATTCATATCATTGATTAATTGGGCTTGAATGTTGCTTCCAATTGTATTTTGTGTTGCGACAGGGATAGCATTACCAGAACTATCAAGAGACGGAAGATTGATAGAAATAGAAAAAGGCAAGTCACCACATGTTCTAAAAGTAGGAAGAATATTTGTGGTGATTAAATTTTGAATGACTGTTAAAGTAGCATTAGTTAGAGTATTATCTGTCATATTGACTCCACTAATTGGAAAATTAATGGAGAGCATTGGAGGTACTGAAACATTTGACTGACTGTAAACCCACCAAGGGCCATTAGCTGTTCGTATCCTCATTTTTTGATGGGACCATCCATCTACATCAGATACTCCTCTAGATTGACAATTAGATTGTATTGCACCACTATTATATCTATTAATCAAACTATTTAATAAAGCTATGTCACTCGGCGGCAAAGGAGGAATATTATTAGATACATTACTTCTAGTAAGGTTTCTTTGTAAACCTAATTGCCAAGTTTCAAATCTAACCCTCATTGTTGCCAAATTTAAATTTATCCCTAGTGCTCCATATTCCCCTGCACTTATTAGTTCAATCTGGGTATGAGTATCACCACAATTATCAGTATATTGCAAATAGCGAATATATATTGGCACAATCTTACTATCATTAGTACTATCTTTGGCTTCGGCCTTATCATCTTCTGTTATAGTTTCCTCTTTTCTAGTTTTGGAGAGTTTACGCCCTGCTTCTCTTCTATCCAATTCTTCCTCTATAACAGCAATTACATTAGTTAATTCATCTAATTGTTGTTGTTCTGAATCATCTATATGTCCATCAGCTAAGAACAATTGATGATAATGATTGAGTGTAGACTTATATTTTTTGATTTCAGTTCTTAGTTTTTCTAGTTTTTTCATTTATTACTGTTTTTATTCATTAAAACAACTGCAATTCAGGTAACAAGCAATTCCCTAAGAATATGCTTTTTTAATACCCTCTTTCTTCCATAAAACTGTATATACTATTCAAATCATTTAGGTCAAGTCTAAACCACTCTCCCCTTATTTTCTTAGATTTAAATTTACGATGTAATTCTGTTTCTATTTTTTTAGGTGCTTCCCATGCTTCTACCAGTTCAATATCAGGTTCTTGTGCTTGTAAAGTGGTTTCCCTATACCTTGGGTTAGTACTTCTTCCTATTTTGTAATAATCATTCTGTTTATTGTGCATAATATACACATAATTTGAGGGAGGAATTATTGCTTTCTTTCGTTTGTTAGGTTGTTTTTCAAAAATAAAGTGAGCAAATTCTGCACATTCAGAATAATGTCTTACTTCATGAATATTAAACTTTCCATCTTCATCAAATTCATTATTTCGCCATTCATTATCCCATGAACCACTTATTATTGCCTTTTCAGGGATAAAACCAAATAACTCATTATTACAAAATAATGTAACCTCAGGACAAGCTTCATAAATACCACATCTATTTTTTGATGGAGTAAGGCTAAAAGGAATACCTTTTTGAGATATTTTGTTTTGAATATAATTCTCATCTATATAGCCTGCATTTTTTAGTTTTTCTTCATCTGTTGAACCTCTACCATATTTGTATAACTCTGTCAAGTACAAAATAGTTTGAGCAAAACGCTCACACTCACCCAAGATTGGACATCTTTTAGGCAACTTCTCTTCATTACTTTTATCAAAGTATTCCTGCTTTTTCATCTATATTTATTTTTTACAATAAATTTACAATTATAATAATACAAAAAAACAACCAATATGCGATAAACACAGCATATTCATTTCAAAATAAAATTCCTCAACCCAACAATCCCCCAAAAACCCAAATTTTCCCTATCTTAAAACCATGAATGTTTGGATTGCATACAACGACTTAGCACAAGAACAATTGGTCTTGACCACTCCCCCCTTTGCCAGTGGAGGAGAGGGCAGCCTGCACCATATCGAAACCGAGGGTTACGAGGGTTTGGTAGCCAAGATTTACCACCCCCAAAAGCGCACCTTATTGCGGCAGCACAAGATTGGCTATTTGCAAAAGCATCCGCCCAAGGAATTGGTGAAGGAAGCAGGCATTACCTTGGTTTGGCCCCAGCAATTGCTCTTGAATGAACAAAATGAATTCATTGGCTTTTTGATGCCCTTTGTAGAGGGCGAGAAATTGGAAATTTTGTCGCTGCCCAAGCTGGGTAAGCGTTACCAAACAGCCTGGCAAAATTATGATTTTTCGGTAGATGTGCGCCGCCATAATCGGCTATCGATGTGCTACAAAATAGCCCGTGCTATTGAGCAATTGCACCATACCGAGCGGTATGTGGTCATTGATATGAAGCCTGATAATATTGTGATTCAGCCCAATGGCAGTGTGGCTTTGGTGGATTTGGATTCGATTGAGGTGGTCGAAAATGGCGAAACCTTGTATGATGCCCCTGTGGCAACCCCAGAATATACGCCGCCCGATAGCTATTGGGAAAATCCAGAGGTAGACCCCACACAGGAAGAGCCTTGGGATCGTTTTGGCTTGGCGGTTATTTTTTATAAGGTTTTGTTGGGCATTCATCCGTTTGCGGCTTCTACCAAGGGCATTCATGCCGAGGCCACCAGCTTGGCCGAAAAAATTGAGCAGGGTTTGTTTGTTCACCATCCCGATATGCAGCCATACTTGAAGGTGATTCCAGCACAGCACGAGGAATACCAGCGTTTGCCCTTGGCGGTACAGCAGTTGTTTGAGCGTTGTTTTATAGAGGGGCATAGCCAGCCTTTTGCTCGACCCAGTGCCACCGAATGGGCGCATGTCTTGGAGGAATTTAACAACAGTGCCAGCTTGGACAGTGAGCGACTGAAAATTCCTGATTTTGCCTTGCAGCAACTGCCCAATCAATTGCAATTGCAGCAATTGCTACAGGTGCCATCGGTTGCTAATATTACACAGGAGAGCCAAGTAAAGGTGAATAAGCCCGTAGAAAAGAAGGAATTGGCAGAGGAGCATTTGCCGAGCGATTTGCAGGATTTGGATCAATTGCGTTCGCAGCGTTTTTTCAATTTTATGGTGATGTTGCTGATTATGGTAGTGGCGGCGGCTGTTTCTATTGCCTTGCCTTGGCAGGCGGCGGCTGTGGGGGGCGTGCTTTTGTATTTGTTGTTTAATTATGGCACGTTCAAAACACGCAAATCGGCCGAGCGCAAACAAACGGTCAATGCTTTGTTGTCACAACAAAAAATACATTTTCAAGAATTGTTGTTCAAGGCGCAGGCTTATGAGGAACGCCTGCTGAACATTGTTAATATTCTGAAAAAGAACATCCAAAAAGCACAAAATCTCACCTTGGAGCATTTACTGGAGGATAGAAACATCTTGCAGGAGCGTTTGGAGCAGTTTCAACAATTTATCAAAGAACAAAAACGCAAATTGCGCCTTATTCAACGAGAACAACGCCAAAAATACCAGCAAATCAAGGAATATTATCAACAGCAAGTCCAAGAAAAAACAACTTTAGCCGATCTTAATTTGCCGACTATTCGCCAGCAAATTCTTTGGTTGCAACGCCAAAAACGCTTGGGGCAATTGTCGCCCGAAGCCTTACAAAATTATGATTCCAATCTGGAAGCCTTGGAATTATTACAAACACAAGAACAAGTAGAACGTGCGGATGCACAATATACTTATCATGAGAAAATAGAAGATTTGCTGTATCGGTGCCAAGAACGCCACAAGAGTTTGATAGCGGAGGTGGATATTTATCATCAAAAAGTTACGCCTGAAAAATCGGTAGAAATTAAAAAATTGCTCCAAGAGCAACGCCAACGCTTGCAGGAAGTAGAGCGGGTGCAATATGATTTGGCTCGCTTGGAACGCCCATTGGAGGAACAAATAGAAATGTATCGCCGTGCCCAAAAAACAGCGGCCTTGTACGATAAAATCAATTACGGTCGCCATTTGATGGAAATGGTGGGCTTGGCGAAACCGCTGTAGGGGCGTTTAGCAAAACGCCCCTACAGCACCCCTACACTACCCCTTGATCGATCATGGCATTGGCTACTTTTACAAAACCTGCAATATTGGCTCCTTGAACGTAGTTGATGGTGGTGCTACCGTCAATTTTGCCGTATTCAACACATTTTTCGTGAATATTGTGCATAATTTCTTGTAATTTTTCATCTACTTTCTCCCGTGACCAAGAGGTTTGAATAGAGTTTTGTGACATTTCTAAGCCCGAGGTGGCTACACCACCTGCATTGGAGGCTTTGCCAGGAGCGTACAAAATTTGTGCTTCTAAAAAAGCAGCGGCTGCAGCGGCCGTTACAGGCATATTGGCTCCTTCGGCTACACAAGTGCAGCCATTGTCCAATAATGTTTTGGCTTCTTCTTCGTTCAATTCGTTTTGAGTGGCACAGGGCAAGGCTATCTCTACTTTTTCTGACCAAGGGCGTGCGCCTTCGTGATAAACGGCCTCGGGATATTCTTCTGCGTATTCCTTGATGCGGCCACGGCGTTCATTCTTGAGTGCTTTGATAAAGGCCAACTTCTCTTCATCAATGCCTTCTTTGTCATAAATATAGCCACTGGAATCACTCATAGTCACGACCTTAGCTCCTAGTGCTATCGCTTTTTCACAAGCAAATTGTGCGACATTGCCTGCTCCCGAAATAGCAACCACCTTATCTTTTAGGTTATCGTCCTTGGTTTGAAGCATTTCTCTAACAAAATACACTAGGCCATAACCTGTTGCTTCTGGGCGCAATCGAGAGCCGCCCCAATTAAATCCTTTGCCTGTTAGCACGCCTGTAAATTCATTGCGTAAACGGCGGTACTGTCCATATAGATACCCAATTTCTCTACTGCCTACCCCAATATCGCCTGCTGGCACATCTGTATCGGCATCTATGTGCCGTTGCAATTCAATCATAAAAGATTGACAAAATTTCATCACTTCATGGTCTGATTTGCCTTTGGGGTCAAAATCTGAACCACCTTTGCCACCTCCCATTGCCAAAGTAGTTAGTGCATTTTTGAAGGTTTGTTCAAATCCTAAAAACTTAAGAATGGATAAATTAACACTAGGATGAAAACGCAAGCCCCCCTTATAAGGCCCAATAGCACTGTTAAACTGCACTCTGTAACCTCTATTGATTTGGATATTGCCTGCATCATCTACCCAAGGCACACGAAACATAATTACACGTTCTGGTTCAACCATCCGTTCCAAAATTTTAGCTTTGGCATACTTAGGGTGTTCTTCGATAAAGGGAATAACAACTTCTGCAACCTCTTGTACCGCTTGCAGAAATTCTTCCTCCTGCCCATCCTTGGCACGCACGGTTTGCATGAATGCTTCTATTTTTTGGTGTTGTTTTTTCTGGGAGTTACTCATAGTTATTTGTTTTAGAAGTTATCCGTACAGCATGATGTTTGCTACAAAACAACTTCGATTGGTTAGATAATAGACGTTTGCATTCTAGTATCAACTACCTAAAGATTCTACGTTCTACTTAGATTCTCCTTCCACTAATAACAAGCGAGTGCCTGTCCATTCATACAACTGGATATTTTGTTGTGTATAAATAGCTTGGCGTGCTTGGTTATAATAACCTTCTTCTTGGTGTAATTCTATGATATTACTACCTGTTTGATGTTCGTGGGGATATTTATAATACGTATTAGAAAAGTGATTGTCGCCAAATCCTTGGCTCAAGACGGCCAATTGTTTCCAAACTAGACCATTCCACAATAAGGTTGCAGTAGCTGCCACGCCTCCGCAATAACCGTCACTGAATGCAATTTCAACAATTTCTTGGACTCCTGCTAGACCTTGATGGCCTCTCAAGCTAAGGTTAGTTTGCGTGTACAAAGTACCAATTGCAGCTAGGTGTATGCTGTCTATCCATTGATTGTTCTTACTTATACTAACAACTAATTCCAATTGTGGTTCGAAGTAAGTTCCACGTTTTACTTTTTTAATTTGTTCTAGTCCATACAGAATAGTCCATCCTGTACTAGGATTTTGCTGCTTGGATAATGCCAAATCGCCCCCCCATACAAATATTTCTTGGCCTTGATAATCGACTCGATACCAATTGGTTAAAAAACCCTTTCGTTTTTCGGTTTCGTCTAGACGTTCTAGGATAGTTAGGGCTGTTCCTACTGGTAATGTTGCATAAAGCACAGCCTGTGTATCTGGTCCCCTATATACTTTTGTGGCGGGGTATAATGTCCAAGCCATTTCCCCCTCAGTGTGTTTCCGATAAGGACTATCTCCCGTGTAATCTTCTTGTGCGGTACTGAGCAGTGGTACAAAACCAATTAACAATAACAATAAAAAGTGCATGGTATAGCTTGAGTGAATAATCATAGCACTTATAAGGCAAAAAGTAGTCCTTTTTTTATAGGCTACTTGCCCGCTTTCACCTCTAGCATGTATACTTCATTGTTGCCGTGGTGTACGCCCTGAAAATCGGGATCGGCCAAATAACGTTTTAACGCAAAATGATTGGAATAAAAAGCCAGCTCATTCCAAGGAATTTCATCCACATCAAACAAACGCACTTCGGTTGTTTCATCTGCGGCAGCAAAATTGGGTTCATCCAACTTAGCCAAAAACAAAAAATAAACCTGATTGACGTGGCTAATATTGTATACCGTATGCAGACGTTCAATGATAACTTTGGCGCGCATTTCTTCCCAGACCTCTCGGGCAGCCCCCTGCATTACCGTTTCGCCATTTTCCATAAAGCCCGCAGGCAAATTCCATTTGCCCCGTCTAGGCTCAATATCACGTTTACCTAACAAAATTTTATCCTCATGAAAAACCAAACAACCACAAACAATCTTAGGATTCTGATAATGAATAGTGTCGCAATTAGAACAAATAAAACGATTGCGTGTATCACCAGCAGGAATTTGATATAATAGTGGCCCGTGGCCGCATTGACTACAAAAATTCATAAAATGAGGGTTGTCTACAAGAGATAAAATAACAGTGTTATGAAATAATACTTCGTGGATTTTTTACTTTACTGATTCCTTTGTACACTGTACAAAGGAA
>CAYULH010000005.1:0-50141 GCA_964445645.1 uncultured Aureispira sp.
AAACAAAACATAAAAAAAAGAAGCGCACATCAGTCTTATGATTGATGTGCGCTTTTTGTTTTGGGGGATATTGAGAAAATGTTATAACTTGAGGAATATCTTTTCAAGTAATAAGTACATTAATTAGATTTTTGCTATTTTGATAAATGAACTTTTTAAGCGTTTTTTGCATTGAATTGATTGGTATAAACACAACAAAAAAGAACCTATACACTCTATAAAATAATAGCCATATAATGTTTGAAAAATTAACCGAGAAAGCTCGACAATCTATACTAAAAGCACAAGAATACGTTCGTTCCAAGGAACAACAAGATGTTCAAATAGCACACTTGTTAAAAGGAATGATGGACATAGAAGACAGTGTAGTGTTGAATCTTTTAAAAAAAGTATCTGTAGATATTGCAGAGTTGACAAATCGTTTGACACTTATTATGGATACTTACCCTAAAGTATATGGAGGGAACAATCACGGAAGTCACCTATCCAAAAATGCTAGTAAGGCCATTCAGGCAGCTCAAAACCTAGCCAAAGACTTAGGAGATGACTACGTGGCAGTCGATATGATTTTGGCAGGTATGCTCACCGTAACTACCGATAAAACGGCCAAACTCCTTAAATCAATGGGAGCCAATGAAAAAGAAATTGGTTCGGCAATTAAGGATTTGCGTAAAGGCCAAACAGTTAGTAGCCCCACTGGAGAAAATGAATTTGATGCACTTAATAAGTATGCTGTTAATTTAAACGAACGTGCTCGAAGCGGAAAACTAGATCGTATCATTGGACGTGATGAAGAAATTCGTCGTATTTTACATATTCTATCAAGACGCAAAAAAAACAACCCTATCATTATAGGAGAAGCTGGAGTTGGTAAAACAGCAATTGTAGAAGGGCTTGCTTGGCGTATTGTAGACAATGACGTACCAGACAATCTTAAAAATAAGAAAATCTTTTCTTTGGATATGGCAGCTATTGTAGCTGGTGCAAAATATAAAGGTGAATTTGAAGAACGTTTAAAAGGAGTGGTCAAAGAAGTAACAACCTCAGAAGAGGTTATTTTATTTATAGACGAAATCCACACGCTAGTAGGTGCTGGTGGCGGTGGAGGTAGTATGGATGCTGCCAATATTTTGAAACCCGCCTTGGCAAGAGGGGAGTTGAGAACAATCGGAGCCACTACATTGGATGAGTATCGTAAATATATTGAGAAGGATAAAGCATTAGAACGCCGTTTTCAGAAAGTGAAAGTAGCCGAGCCAAGTGTGGCAGAGACGGTTGCTATCTTGCGTGGTTTGCGTGATCGTTATGAAATGCACCACAAGGTACGTATTCTGGATGGTGCTTTGATTGCTGCTGCTGAAATGTCTAATCGTTATGTCAGTGATCGCGCATTGCCTGACAAAGCGATTGATCTGATTGATGAGGCTGCCGCAAAATTGCGTTTGGAACTCAACTCTGTGCCTGAAAACTTAGATGCACTAGAGCGTAGAAAACGTCAATTAGAGATTGAAAAAGAAGTCGTTAAGCGAGATGGTAACGCCAGCAAATTAGATGTTATCAAAAAAGAACTAGCAGAACTTAGCGAAGAACTTTTGGTCTTACAAACAGCTTGGGAATCCGAGAAAGAACTGATTAATATTATTCAGAGCTGCAAAGCCAAAATGGAAGAGTACAAGGTAGAAGCCGAAGAAGCTCGCCGAAATGGAGATTACGCCAAAGTTGCAGAGTTGGAATATGGCAAAATCAAGGAACAAGAACAACTCCTAAATGGTGCAGAAGCCGATCTTAATAAATTGGCTCCCGAAAAGAGAATGACAGATGGGGAAGTAGATGAAAATGATGTGGCTGATGTCGTTTCGCGTTGGACTGGCATCCCCGTTAGCAAAATGATGGAGAGTGAGCGTGAAAAATTGCTCAAAATGGAGCAAAAAATAGGAGAGCGTCTCATTGGTCAAACAGCTGCTGTGCAGGCTGTTTCAGATGCGGTACGTAGAAGTCGCTCGGGATTACAAGATGCTAAACGACCTATTGGTTCTTTTATTTTTATGGGAACGACAGGGGTTGGTAAGACAGAATTGGCAAAAGCCTTAGCCGAATTTTTGTTCAATGATGAACACGCCATCACTCGAATTGATATGAGTGAATATATGGAAAAACATGCTGTAGCCCGTCTGGTAGGCCCTCCTCCCGGCTATGTTGGATATGAAGAGGGGGGACAATTGACCAATGCAGTTCGTGAAAAGCCATATTCTATTGTGCTATTGGATGAAATCGAAAAAGCACATCCAGATACCTTTAATATTTTATTACAAGTATTGGATGACGGTCGCCTAACAGACAACAAAGGTCGAGTAGCAAATTTCAAGAACACCATTATTATTATGACGACCAATATGGGTTCTAATATTATCTATGAAAGTTTTGATGGTATCAATGATCTTGGTGAAGAAGAACGTCAAAAAGTAATCGACAGTACACAAGAGAAAGTGGTAGATGCCTTGAAAGATCACATGCGCCCCGAATTCTTGAACAGAATTGATGAGCAAGTGATGTTTACACCGCTCAATAAAGAAGAAATCAAGAAGATTATGTTACTAATGTTCAAAGCTACCCGCAAACGTGTTCAACGTCAAGGCTATGATATTGAACTATCTGAAAATGCTATTGAGGTATTGGGCGAAGAAGGGTATGACCCACAATATGGCGCCCGACCTATGAAGCGTGTTTTGCAGCGTCGGGTAGACAATGAATTATCCAAGCACTTACTTGCAGGAGCATTTAATGCTGGAGATACTATTTATGTAGAGACCAATGATGCTGGCGAACTAGTATTTGGTAAAAAATAGTCTTTTGTTAGTATGAGTAGCTAGATTTTGATAATTATAGGCAGCTTTCGCTCATTTAGATAAATACATTTTGTCTATAAGAGCGAAAGCTGCTTTCTTTCCAATTAGGACAATATCATCTTCTAATTTGCTGAATGATTTAAAAAACACGGACAGAAAATGCTGTCCTGCTAAACTTATTGAGACTACCTTTGTTATTATGGCGATTGTATTTTTTAAGGTAAAACACTTCGTCGTTTTCTCCCTCTTATTATATTCTACTAACAATCAACATCTATTTACCCAGATAGGTATTGTGTAGAGTAACAGAGAGTATGTCCTACAACTGTAATAAAACCAAATGCATATTTATGGGATCTCTTGGCAATAAATGATTATGCGTCAATTACACGAAGTAGTTCAAAACAAGATCTCGTGGCAAATTATTCTATTCGAGACCTGGCAAAGTTATCAGGTATCAAAGCGCACACCATCCGAATATGGGAACAGCGCTACAGCATTATAGAGCCGAAGCGGACGGCTTCAAACATTCGGTATTATAACGATTCTGATCTCAAATTCTTAATGAATATTGCTTTTCTAAATCGTAAAGGTATTCGTATCTCTAAAATTGCCAAGATGACTCAAGGCGAGATTAGAGACGAAGTAGGAAAGCTTTCTAGTACCGAGGCAGAACACAGCGATAATTTTCAGGCACTGGCTATGGCTATGATGGATTTGGACGGCCCTCGTATTTCGGAGCTAGTTGTTCGTTGTTTTGATAAGAATGGAGTAGAAAAAGCTATTCTAAACGTTTTGGTGCCTTTTCTAGAAAAAGCTAGTTTATTGTGGTTAACAGGTTCTATTAGTGCCATGCACGAGCAGTTTGCCAGTTGTGTTATTCGCCGCGAAATACTTGCTGCAACTAGCCGTTTGAGACCCAAACACCATCCAAAAAATAAAATTTTATTGTACTTGCCCGAAGGAGATCAGCAAGAATTGTATCTCTTGTTTGTTGAATATCTACTAAAAATACGGAATGTAGAGGTGGTTTACTTGGGCAGCAAAGTTGAGTTAGAAGATTTAAAGTTGGCTATTTCTGTACACCAACCCAATTATATTTACACCATCATTGCAGAACGCCATAAGCGTTATGTTTCTGAACAATACATTCAAGATATAAGTAGCGAAATTCAGGAGCCTAAGATATTAGTGTCGGGCTTTCGCCACAATTCCAAAAAATCCATTGAAATTCCTAAAAATGTAGTGGCTTTAGGAGATTTAACAGAATTGTTAGAGTTTTTTGACCAGCCATCTAATTCTTGAATAAGCCTATCAAAAGCTATTTTTGAAGGATAAACAAAGTTATGGAAATCACTGCCTTTCTCAACTACCTAAAGTATGAAAAACGTTATTCCAAACATACCATAGCTGCTTACCAATGTGATTTGGAGCAATTTTTTGCTTTTTTGCGGGATAAATATGACACCATTACCACTTGGCAAGAAATCTTTCTACAATACGAGAATAATCCTAAAACCAATCCCAAACCTTCTACGCTCATACGTTCTTGGCTCGTAAGCATTATGCAAAAGGGGGCTGTAGCCTCTTCCCTTCATCGAAAAGTTTCTACTCTACGCACTTACCACAAGTTTTTATGCCAAACCAAGGTATTAAAAGAGCTTCCGTTTCCATCCATAACCTTACCAAAGAAAAAAGAACGCTTGCCTGTTTTTGTAGAAGCCAAAGCACTAGAAAATCTGGAGGAAAAAATTGCTTTTCCAGCAGGATTTGTGGGGTTGCGTGATTTTTTAATTTTAGAATTGCTGTATTATACAGGCATGAGACGCAGTGAGTTGTTGGGCTTGACTTGGCAACAAGTCAATTGGAAGGCCCAGCAAATTGTGGTATTGGGAAAAGGGGGAAAAACGCGCTTGTTGCCCATTAGCAAAGAACTAATAATTGCATTAGAAGCTTATCAAAAACTAGTAGATGAAACCTTTGGAGCAATAGAGGAAGCAGTCATTCTATTGACCGATAAGGGAAAACCCCTTTATCCTAAATTTGTTTACAACAAGGTAAAGCATTATTTATCTATTATAACGACCATCAAAAAACGCAGCCCACATGTTTTGCGGCATTCTTTTGCTACCCATTTGGCCAATAATGGAGCAGATTTGAATGCTATAAAGGAATTGTTGGGACACAGCAGTTTGGCTGCTACACAGATATACACACACAATTCGATTGAACATTTAAAACAGGTCTATCAACAAGCACATCCCAAAGCCCAGAAAAAATAGTTATCTTTGAGCGTAAGAGGTGTCTGTAATTACAACAATGGAAAATTTACAAAAACAGCGTTTAAGCAAGATTATAATGGAATTGGTTTGGTGGTTGGTAACTGCCATAGCTGCTTTTATTACTGTCCAGCCCTTGTGGGGCTATTTTCAGCGATACGATTTTATTTATGAATTGATACTTTATATTATTGTCTTTATCACCTTTGCCCGTTATGTTTTCTTTCTGAAATATACCTTTTTGGCACATTTTCAGATGATGAAGTTTGTTTTGATATTTCTTAGTTTACCACTAATATTCTATATGGTGCAAGAGTTTTTTGAATTTCAAGATTTCTTAGAGCGTCAAAATAGCGGTTTGCAAGAAGCACAAATTTACTTCAAGGAGGGGCTAGGTTTTCAGGATCGATATGGTATTTTAGCGTACCTTTCTAAAATGTACACCTTCTTTGCTGTAGCGGCCATTATTACCGTAGTTATCACCCCTTTTCGGATGCTAAAATCCTACTGGCGTGTATACAATAAAACAGGCACCGTCTAATAGACTTTGTATATCAAGGAGTACCCCCAACTATTTACAATAAACACTTTACCATCATGTCAAAGCTACTTTTTACCTTATTGCTGTTGGGAAGTACTACTATTATTTGGGCGCAATCTATACTCAATCCAGCATTTGAACAAAAAATAGAAGGGCTTATTCGCCATACTATTCCCACTATTAGCTGCAAGCGTTTGCAAAGCAAGCTGCATACCCCCAATTTGGTGTTGTTAGATGCTAGAGAGCAAGAAGAATTTGCTGTTTCACATCTAAAAAATGCACAATGGGTAGGGTTCAATACCTTTGATAAAAAAAAGGTAGAGGATGTGGATAAAGATGCCCTAGTGGTCGTCTATTGTTCGGTAGGTTATAGAAGCGAAAAAATAGCAGAGCAGTTACAAGCTATGGGCTATAATAGAGTATACAATTTGTACGGAGGTATTTTTGAATGGGCGAATCGTTCTTATCCTTTATTGGATGCCAAAGAACGGCCGACTACCTCTGTTCATGCTTATGATAAGGATTGGGGGCATTGGTTAGATAAAGGCAATAAAGTTTATTAAACAACAAAGATAACTTACAACAAATGCAATTTCCAACGGCAGCAGAACACGATTCTTATTACACGACCTACATTGGTTATTTGCCCAAGCGTGACCCCATTCAATTGCTCCAAGAAACCAAGGATTATGGGGCATTTATATTGGAGCAAGTAACGGCCGAGGAATCGAACTACGCCTATGCAGCAGGCAAATGGACTATCAAAGCCTTGCTCTTACATATTATTGATACCGAGCAAATTATGGCTTATCGGGCTTTGCGTTTTGCACGCAATGATTTTGCCAATGCCTTGCCTTTTGAGCAAGATGATTATGCCCTGCATTCTAAGGCAGAAAATATAGATTGGGCACATCTGAAAGCCCATTTTAGTTTGGTGCGTGCTACTAGCATACAGCAGTTTTCTATGTATGATGAAGAGCAGGAAGCCAGAGGAGGTAGCGAGGTTTTTCCAAATTCAGTGCGCGCTATTGCCAGTATTATAGCAGGGCATCAATTGCACCATTTGTATGTCTTGCAAAGCCACTACCTGAAGCAAGAACCTATTTTGTTGGATACTTTTTTAGCAGAGCAAGTGTAATGCGTATTTATTGGAAGGATGTCTGGAATTTTTGGTCCAAGATGACGCTAAGACGATTGTGGAATGCCAGCAAGGTCTACAGCTCGTTTTATCTCACCAAATGGCTCAAGCGTCCTATTCAATGGGGGCTGCCTTTTTCTATTTCGGTAGAACCTACTACTGCCTGCAATTTGCGTTGCCCCGAATGTCCTAGTGGGCTGCGGGCGTTCTCAAGAAACACAGGCAATCTAAAAGCTGATTTTTTTAGAAAAATTATAGACGAATTGGGCAACCAATTGTTTTATCTCACCTTTTACTTTCAGGGAGAACCCTACATCAATCCTGCTTTTTTGGAAATGGTGCATTTTGCTCACCAAAAAGGTATTTATACCGCCACTTCTACCAATGCTCATTTTTTGAATGATAAGAATGCCAAAGCAACCATTGAATCTGGTTTGGATCGGCTGATTATTTCGGTCGATGGCACTACACAAGAAGTGTACGAAGCTTATCGCAAAGAGGGCAATTTGGAAAAAGTATTGGAGGGGGCGCGTAGGGTGGTGCATTGGAAAAAACAATTAAAATCTAGCACCCCACATATTATTTTTCAGTTTTTGGTGGTGCGGCCCAATGAGCACCAGATAGAGGCGGTGAAAGCCCTAGCACAAGAAATAGGCGTGGATGAGGTGAAGTTTAAAACGGCTCAGATTTATGATTATAAGCATGGCAACCCACTGATTCCTACCATAGATAAGTATGCCCGCTATGCTAAACAAGCCGATGGGACTTACAAAATTAAGAACGAATTGCTCAATCATTGTTGGAAGTTGTGGCATTCTTGTGTGATTACTTGGGATGGCTGGGTAGTGCCTTGTTGTTTTGATAAGGATGCACAGTATAGATTGGGGAGTTTGCAGCACGAGTCCTTTGCTGATATTTGGCACAATGAGGCGTATCAGGCATTTAGAAAACAATTGCTGAAAGGGCGTGATCAAATTGATATTTGTACCAATTGCACAGAAGGTTGCCGAGTTTGGCAGTGATTATTATATAAAAACAACAGCATGTATTATCATCTATTACTTTTGGGGGGCTTGTGGCTATTATTGGGCTTGGGAGCTTGTGGCACAGCCACCAACAAGAATCCAGCACTAGAACGTCAACCACAAGAATGGTTGTCGGCCAATGGCAAACCGATGGGCTATTATACCTATGAGCAGTTCGAAAAACTATTGCAAGGCAACAATGACACGACTTATGTGGTCAATTTTTGGGCAACGTGGTGCATTCCTTGTGTGAAGGAACTGCCGCATTTTCAGCAATTGTACCAAAAATACAAAGAGCAAAACATGCACTTGATTTTGGTGAGCTTGGATTTTGAAGACCAATTAGAAAGAAAGCTCTATCCTTTTCTTAAAAAAAATCCATTGGAAGGAGAAATTCTATTATTGAGCCAAAAAGGAATGAATGATTGGATTGGAAAAATCAACGAGGATTGGGAGGGTTCATTGCCTGCTACCTTGATTTACAAAGGAGCCAAACAACAGTTTTATGCCCAAAGTTTTGAATACGATGAACTCGAAATTAAGTTGCGTCGTTTTATGAACCTACAATAAGTTTTGGAGTTAGATTATTAAAACAATTTTGAATTTAAATTAAACAATATGAACATCTTAAAACAAAGCCTAGTGCTTTTTTCATTTTTACTTTTAATTGCTTGTGGTGGTAATGAACCAGCACCCGATACGGCCAATGAAGCAACCACCACCACCGAAGAATCATCTACCACAGCAGCACCAGAAGTAAAGAAAGAAGAACCTGTAGCTGTGGGTTATCAAGTAGGTGATGAAGTAAGCTCGGATTTTAGTTTAAAAAATATAGATGGCGAAATGGTAGCTATGGCCAATTATCCAGATGCCAAAGGTTATGTAATTGTGTTCACCTGCAACCACTGTCCTTATTCTATTGCTTATGAAGATCGTCTAATTGAATTGGACAAAAAATACAAAGAACTAGGCTATCCAGTTATTGCCATCAATCCTAATGATCCTGCAATCGTGCCAGAAGATAGCTACGAAAATATGATTACTCGTGCCAAGGAGAAGAACTTCACCTTTCCTTACTTGTTTGATGAAGGACAAAAGGTATATCCTCAGTATGGAGCGACCAAAACCCCTCATGTGTATGTTGTCAACAAGACCGAAGCAGGCAACAAAATTGCTTATGTAGGGGCTATTGATGATAATAAGAACGCCGATGAAGTCACTAAGAATTACTTGGCAGATGCCTTGGATGCCTTAGTAGCAGGAGAACAGCCCGCAGAACCTTACACCAAAGCCTTTGGTTGTTCGGTCAAAGCCGCTAAGAAAATGTAGGATTAGCTTATCTATCAAAATAAGTATGCCTCTGTCGCCCTAAAGCAACAGAGGCATACCTATTACCTATATATAGATTGGTATTACATAGCTTTGTGCAGTTGCTCGTATGCTTGAACCAGCATTTCGGCATCGGCCAATAGAATATTATTGGTAACAAGAATCTGGAAAAGATCCACTTGTTCAATGTTATTAATATAGCCCTCTAAACGTTGGAGCAAGCCTTTTTGTTTGTCAATCAAGGCATAAACTTCAGGACTATTGAGGCTAGAACGCTCTAATTTGTTTAGTGAAGTTTTGAAAAGCACAATAGATTCATCTAAGACCTTTTTACACAAATCTGGTTGAATACCTTTTCTGTAGGCCAAGGCGTATAGGGCTATTCTTTGAGAGAGCATACGTTGGTTGCCGGCAAGTTCAAGCAATGGCACTACCCTTGATTCTATCGCTCCTTCAACCATTATTTTGGAAACAACCTCTTGACAAGTATTGAGCAATTCGGTATTGTGTTCGATTAGATAGTGAATATCTTCTTCGGACAAAGAGCCAGACGCACGCTTTTTATAATTTTTCCATTGTACCACAACTTGATTAAGGGCATTTTTTGCACTGTGATTGCTGGTATAAATTTTTAATTCATGGAGTTGTTTGCTGAATAAATGAATATCCTTTTGGAGTTGTTCTTGGCGGTTATGTACATCTAAATTCATACTAATAGCCAAAGCATCCAAGGCAATGCGTTGCGACAACATGCGTTGAAGCCCAGCTTTATCAACGGCTTTAATATCAACCAAATTATCAATAATATGCTCATAAAGAGCTGTCACCTCGCTCATTTCTTGGAGGAGTTGGTTGCTAGATTCCAACAGTTGCGCTTTGGACGCTGTTCCCCCTTGAGAACATAAATCAGCAATAGAAGTCCAACTGATAATAATACCCTGCAAGCGTTGTCTAATTTCATCTGTAGTATTGCTATTTTGTAATAATACATCTATGTTTTTAGTATACTTTTCAATCGTGTGGTGCAACGCCAAGGCTATCTCCTCTTTGGTGGGCATCCAGTTAGAAGCCATACAATACAAGACCATGCGTTGAGAAAGCATATTCTGTTGTTCTGCCAAGTCAATCAAGTTGACCAAATTATCGCTGTGACTGTGCTGATTATGAAGCATTTTAGAATAAATCTTGAGCATCAAAACAATATTGTGACAAGATTGCAATAGTGGCGTATTTTGCTCAATCAATGTTTTGGCATTGGCTTGAATCTGTGAGGTATTGCTTACTAATAATTGATATTTTTGCCACAAAACCTCTGTTTGCTCTACAGCCTCTTGGATTTCAGGGATTGGAGCATACGTTTTTAGATCAGCCAAGGAAGTCGCAAACAAGTGAATAGATTGGTCTAGCTCTGCTCGATGTTTATGGGGTTCAATATCCAAGGCCAAGGCTACATAAGCTTTGGTTATCTTTTGGCACAGCATACGTTGTTGTCCTGCTTTGCTCAAGGCATTGTTGAGCATTAGCGAAGCAATATCGGTATCAATCAATGCTTCGTACTTATTGGCAATAGTTTCCATTTCTGAAAACATAAATTCAGTGACAGAGGACATTTCTTCAATGTCTTGTTTAGAAACAGTGCCTAGATTTTTACAGGCATCTGCTACTTTCTTCCACGTATCTAGCAGGCAAATCAATTTGAAGTCAATCTCTGCTGTATTTTCCAATGCGCCCATCAATTCGTGCAGGGTATTGTTATAAAGCGTTGTTGTTTTTTGGAGTGCTGTTGGAATGTTGGAGGGCTGTATGTGCAGGTGGTAGGCCAAGTAATAGGTCATAATTTGCTGGGAGAGCATACGCTGTCTTTCGGCAATATTGGTCAAGTGTGCCAAGCTGCTATAAGAATTGTGGTAAGTAAAATGTAGCCCAACTTTTTGCGCCTTCTTTTCTAGGGATTCAACCACTGTATTACAAGCGGCTAATACCATGTTGTTCTGACTCAAAACCAAATGTGCTTCGGACAACACAGGAGCTTTGGCCAACAGTTTTTTGTAAACAACCCATTCTTGTTCTACCTGTTTAATTTCTTGCAAAATTTTGGGCGTGACAAACGACAGTTTTTTGATGTCGATAAAGTTGTTCTCAAATGTTTTTAAATCTTCTTCCATTTGATTGAGATGCGTCTGCATGTCTGTTCTGGTAAGAATAGCTAAGTAAGACTTGGCTAGTCGCTGGCTGAGTGTTCGTTGAGAACCAGCCTGATAAATCGCTTTACCAAGAGGTAATTGTTCCTGAAAGTCATTGCCATATACCAAGTTGGTCATCAAAAGCAAAAGCAATAAAAATCTTGTTTTCATAAGAAATATTTTTTCTAGTCGAGCCAATACGCTACAGAAGGGGAGCAATAAGCTTTTTGTGTTTTTATATTATTAAGTAAAAGTGAATGGTTATTTCTGTAAGTTGTAATAAACTGATAGTAAGTTTTTTTGATTTCGGCACAAATTAAGGACAATTTTATCTTTTTTGCAAAACAATTAAGGACAATTTTATCTTTTTTTTAAAAAAAACATAAAAAAAGCTTCTTCCCAAAAGAATAAGGAAGAAGCTCTAGCCAATAAGTCGATGTTGTATTTCTAGTAAGCCCTAGCAAACAAAATTCGTTGTTTAGAAGGCTTGCCAGTCAAGATACACTTGCCTTCGCCATCAGATCCCTCTAGTGGTTCTAAAGGAATGCAACGAGTAGTGGCTTTGGTTAGTTCTTTGATTTTCAATTCAGTTTCGGTGGTGCCATCCCAGTGGGCATAGACGAAGCCACCTTTTTGGACGGCTGCTTCAAACTCCTCCCAAGTATTAACAACGGTAGTGCTGGCATCACGATATTTCTTGGCTCGGTCAAACAAATTTTGCTGAATTTCCTCCAGCAGTTGTTCTACATGCTCGGCTATTCCATCTAAGGCAACACTTGCTTTTTCCTTGGTATCACGGCGCGCCACTTCTACCACATTGTTCTGCAAGTCGCGTTTGCCCAAGGCCAAACGAACAGGCACGCCCTCCATTTCGTATTGTGCAAACTTAAAACCGGGGCGTTTCTTTTTGTCTGTATCGTATTTGACACTGATACCCTTGGCACGCAAGGCAGCCATAATTTCGGCTACTTTGGCATCAATTTCCTCGTTGGGTTTAGGCACAGGCACAATCACCACCTGAATAGGCGCCAATCGAGGCGGCAGCACTAGCCCTTCATTATCAGAATGCACCATAATTAAAGCACCCATCAAGCGAGTGGATACGCCCCACGAAGTGGCCCATACATACTCCTCTTTGTTGTTTTCATTTAAGAATTTGACATCAAATGCCTTGGCAAAATTCTGACCCAAAAAGTGAGAAGTGCCTGCTTGCAATGCCTTGCCGTCTTGCATCAATGCTTCGATAGTGTAGGTATCTTCTGCCCCAGCAAAACGTTCATGAGGGGTCTTAGCACCCTTGTATAATGGAATAGCCATCATTTCTTCTACAAAACTGCTGTACACATCCAGCATTTGTCGGGCTTCTTGCACAGCCTCTTGCTCCGAAGCATGAGCCGTGTGCCCCTCCTGCCACAAAAACTCGGCAGTACGCAAAAAAGGACGGGTACGCAATTCCCAACGCAATACATTGGCCCATTGATTAATGAGCAAAGGCAAATCTCTGTAGGAGTGAATCCAGTCCTTGTAGGTATCCCAAATAATAGTTTCGGAAGTGGGGCGAATAATCAATTCTTCCTCCAGCTTGGCATCAGGGTCTACTACTACACCATCTCCATCAGGGCTGTTCATCAAACGGTGGTGGGTCACGACGGCACATTCCTTGGCAAAACCCTCTACGTGATCGGCCTCACGACTTAGAAAGCTTTTGGGGATGAGCAACGGAAAATAAGCATTAACGTGACCTGTTTCTTTAAAGCGACGATCCAAGTCGCCTTTAATCTTTTCCCAGATAGCAAAGCCATAGGGTTTGATAACCATACAACCGCGTACCTTAGAGTTACTTGCCAAACCTGCTTTGTTGACAATGTCTAGGTACCACTGAGAATAATCATTTTCTTGTGCTGTGATTTCCTTTGCCATTATTAGTGGTATATTTTTTGATAATTTAAGAAGTAAGAAAAGCAGTCCAAAAAAGCCCAAATGAGCCATCCAACGCTTTTATAAAGGTGTTAAAGTCTGCAATTTATAACGCTCCTAGGAACATGTTGTGCTTCAAAAGTGTTAACTATGTGTACAGGAGGAATACAAATTCTAACAAATGTAGAATTTTAAGTCAATAATAACAAGAGCAAAAATACAAAGCTTTTGATTTCATTTCTTATTTGACCGTACTTTGTTGGAAATCGTATCTAATTGATTATCAAACCATTATAGAAAAGAAGAAAAGTGGTAAAATATTGATAATCAATTAAATACAGGATGTTTTTTTACAAAAAGTAAAAAACCGAACTTGTGAGCTCATAAGCGTAGCGCACTAATCCACAAAGTACTTATTAAAAATGCTTTAAAGCATGAATAATGCCCGAATCACACAAAGAGTTCCTCCAATTTCACTTTTGTTCACAGTAAAATCCACTAATATGACTAAGCAATTTTATACGCTATTTGTGACCGCAGTTGTTTGTTTGCTGACGCAAATGGCCATAGCACAGAATAGCAATATTCAATATGATGATTTATATTTTGATGGCGTAGAAGAAGCCCCCTCTTACACGGCTGCCGATAATCAGGCCCCCGAAGCCATGAATACACCAAATGAGGTGTATGAGGATGAAATTTCTACCACAGAGTCCATTCAACAAAACACACGTTCTTACGAGCAATACGCCCAGCAAAATGGCAATGCTGATCCTTATGATTATCAATATGCTTCTCGCATTCGCCGTTTTCACAATCCTGCCCCCGGTTTTTCTTATTACAGCAATTATTATGTAGATAATTATTGGTATGATCCCTATGCCGCACAGTTTTATGGCACGAGTATCTATATTGGCCCATCTATAGGCTGGAACAGATGGAGTCGTTGGAACCGTTGGGATCGCTGGAATAGATGGAACCGTTGGAATCGTTGGAACGACCCTTGGGGCTGGAATCGTTGGAACAATCCATATTGTGGCTTCAACAATGGCTGGGGCTGGAACAACAACTTCAACAATGGTTGGGGCTGGAACAATGGCTGGAACAATGGTTTCAATTATGTTGCCTCAACACCCAATGCAGCCAACTTTACAACAACTAATAGCATTCGTGGTGTACGTGGTACCAGCACAAGCCGTGTGAATGGACAGCATGTAGCCAGCAGCCCTAGAGGCCGTAGCAATACATCAAATGTAGGCAATGTACGTACCAACCGAGGCAATGGAAGAAGCACTACCACGACGACACGCAATGGATACAATAATACACGTGTAACCACTAATGGCAATCGTACCACTATTGTAAGAGAACGCAATGACAATCCTCGTCGTTCTTACGATAATTCTAATACAACCAATACTCGTAGCAATTCTAGCCAAGGGACATACACGCCTAATACACGTAGCAATTCCAATAGAGGTGCTTACACACCGAATACACGCAGCAATTCTAGTCGAGGCTCTTATACTCCAAGTCGCAGCAATTCAAATACACGTTCTTCTACACCTAGTACACGCAGCAATTCTAGTCGTAGCACTTATACTCCAAGTAGCAGCAGTTCTAATAGAAGCTCCTACACACCCAGCCGCAGTAGTTCTAGCTCAAGAAGCCGCTCTACAGATAATACCAGCAGCTCTAGAAGAGGACGTAGATAAATTATTATTGTTGGAACAAAAGTAATAAGCTGACATTTATTATAAGACAGCCGTAGGACAGTTAACTGTTCTGCGGTTTTTTGTTGAATAAAAAATGTATTCGTTCGTCGAAACCTGAAGGACGTATATCTTGAAAAGCAAAAATTGGAATACTTTTTTCTGTATTTGTAGCAACAATAATAGGCTAGTTAAGCCACTAAAATCAACAATTTATGAGAATGTTTTTTCTGTTTTTTATTCTTTCCTTGGCTGCTCTCCCTTATTTACAAGCACAGGAGGTTTCGGATGCATTATTGTTTAGTGAAACCCAGCCCACTATTACAGCACGCTCTATGGGCGTGGGCAATGCCTTGGGGGCATTGGGTGGAGATTTGTCTACCTCAAGTAGAAATCCAGCTGGATTGGCGATTTACAGAAGGGCAGAGTTCTCTTTTTCGGTTGGAAGTTTTGGAGAGGCTAATCGAACCGATTTTTTTGGTAATAGTGAACGTACGCGCCAGAGTCGGGTGGCTTTTGGGAGCGTGGGATTGTTGATTCCAACCCGTATTCGTAGAGATAGTGACTGGAAGATGGTGAATTTTGGAATGACTTTTAATCGTTTGGCGAATTTTGATCGCAGTTTTTCTTATAGTGGCACTACTACAGGCTCTCGTGTACAAGCTATTGCTGACCAAGCCCAAGGCTTATCGGACATCAATTCTGATCCTTATCAGGCGGGGCCAGCTTATCAAGCTTATTTGATTGATGATTTGGGTGGTGGCACTTACACGGCCAATGGTGGGGCGGAAGATCCCAATTCCTTGGTGGATAAGAGCGAGACATTTACCCGTTCGGGTGGAATCAATGAGCTGGGCATTAATCTCGGAGGCAATTACAACAACAAATTGTATATCGCAGCTAGTTTAGGGGTCAATTTCTTGAATTTTAGAGAAGATCGCCTTTATTCTGAATACACGCCAGATTTGGAATACATCAGCATGGATTTGTCAGAGACTAGAAGCGTAGAGGGTACAGGAATCAATCTCAAGCTAGGAATGATTTATCGCATCAACAAAATTTTTAGAGTGGGAGCGGCAGTGCATACGCCCACAGCTTATCGCTTAACGGATAGTTATAATACAGGAATGAATGCTGCTATTATTTATAATGATACCCTTATAGAAAGTACTTTTGCCATGGAAGACCAAGACCCGAATGTGTTGCAACACAATATGTCTACGCCTTGGGTTTTTATGTTGAGTGGTGGTGCTGTTATTGCAAAACGTGGGTTTATTGGGGTGGATATAGAATACTTGGATTTTGGAACAGCTTCTTTTTCTTTATTAGAAAACGAAAGAACTCCTGCCAATAATCAGTTTATTAATAATGTTAATAATAATGTAGAAGATAGCTATAAAGGTGTATTTAGAGCACGTGTAGGCGGAGAGTTTGCCTTTGGCTTGGCACGTTTCCGTTTGGGCTATCAATTCCAAAGCTCCCCTTATGAGGTGGCTGTACCCGGTGTTTCTGATTTTCGCCATGATATTAGTGGCGGCTTAGGGGTACGTTGGAAACATTTTTATTTGGATGTGGCGTATCAACATACCTTGCGTCAATATGAATATAGCCCCTATGCCACCGACATCAATTTGCAACGCATAACAGGCAACATTACCAACAGCCAAATTATGTTTACCTTGGGAATTTTGATGTTTAGAGATTAGAGCCATTTGCTTTGCTATAATGGATAATCATCTCTAAGATGATAATCCACTATAGCAAAAATGAACCCGACTACTTATGAGAAAAAAAACTTCTTACTTTAAAAATCCCGAAAAAGACCAACAAACCTTTAGAAATTGGATGCAGCGTTTGGAGCAGACCAATGGCTATTCTTACGAGCAATACACCCTAAAAACCAGTTTGGGCAATACTCAAGTATATGGCTTGAATACGACTGCCACCCATGCAGAAACCTTGGTGGTTTTTCCGGGGTTTAGAACCACGGCATTAATCTGGGATTTGGATAAGGGCTTGTTGCCACTCGCCAAAAAGTGTAGAATTTTTTTGGTGGAAACGAATGGGCAGCCCAATCTAAGCGAGGGCTATTCGCCTGCTGTTAAGTCCTTGGATTATGGCAAATGGGGCGCAGAAGTATTGGAACAATTGGACATAGAACAAGCCTATATTGCAGGGGCTTCCTTTGGTGGCTTGGTGTGTATGAAGGTGGCCTTGGTGGTGCCTCAAAAAATCAAAGCGGCCTTTTTGCTCAATCCCGGCTGTTTTAGAATGGTTTCGTTGGGGCTGACCAATTTGTTCTACAACCTCTTGCCAATGCTGCATCCTACTGCCCAAAATATCCGCAAATTCTTAAACAAAGTTGTATTCTGCCCACCAGAACACCAGCTTTCGGCAGCAGCCGAAGCCCTGCTAATAGATTACCTCCAATTGGCACTCACTCGGTACAAGGACAAGACCGAAAAGCCCTATTATATGGGCAATCAACTGAATGGCATCAAGGTCGATACTTATTTATTGGTAGGCGACAAGGATATTTTGATTCCGCCCCAAAAATCCATTCAAAATGCCAAAAAGCATTTGGGCAGTTATCTCAAGGAGGTGCATTTGTTTGAGCAGGTGGCACATGGCATAGAGTGTTATCCGCCTTGTATGCAGTATATAGAGCGTGTTATAGAGGAGCAATTTCAATAATAATGGCCTAAAACTAGGATACACCACAATCTATTGCAATTGCATCTTTGTACAAGAAAGAAACCCTTAAAACTTGGATAGATGTTGAATAAAAAAATACTGTGCTTGGTCTTGTTGTTTTTGTTGGGAATGGCTCATTTGCAGGCACAATGCCTAGAATTGGAGCAAAAGCTAAACAAGCGCAACTTGTCTGAACAAATTGCCGAATGGAACGTCGCCCTGAAGCCAGTAACAGCCGATTTTGTGGAGCATTACAGTAGATTAGAAAGGGCAATTACTTATAGATGGACTGGATGTTCTTTTAATAATTGAAGTGTTTTGGGGTAGATTGTTGTATAGTGAAGCATTTAAAATTAGTCTTAGCTATATCAAAATAAGTTGAGAAAAAGTTCAGTGATTTTTCGTCTAGACTCCTTATAAGCAAAATTTCATGTTTTATAAACTCCAAACCATAGTACTTTTTGATTATTTTCCATTCGTTGAGAGAACCTCTTTGAATGACTCGTTGAATTATAAAACGAGCATTTTTATCCCAGTCAAGTGTGTTGAGGTCAATATCCCAGAATAAATAATTTGGTAAATTTATATTTTAAAGTATTATTCTTATAATTTAGTTATTACAATAAAAGCCTAAGCCAAAACCTGTATACGAGCAAATTTGAGCATAATACGTTTTTCGCCTACGCCATCATCAAATAAAATGGTAGCCACCCGTGTACTTGCGCCCCCGTCAATGCTCACTACCTCTCCCGAACCAAAACGCTCGTGCAAGATTTTGACCCCCGGTACAATATCCGAAATAGGGCTGGCTTTGAAGTTGGCCATTCTTTGGGCTTGCTTGTTGTTGCTTTTGGACATCTGTTGGAATCGGCCAATGCCCTTGCGTGGGTGGATGGTGGAAACCTTGGCGCGTTTGGTAGCGGTGGACAAATCCAAATACTCAGGCGAAATTTCCTCTAGGAAACGACTAGAATTATTATAAACCATATTGCCAAAGCGGTAACGGCTAGAGGCATAGGAGAGACTGAGCAACTGTTCGGCTCTGGTAACGGCCACATAAAACAAGCGGCGTTCTTCGTCTATAGCAGCACGGGCATTTTGGGACTTGAGCGACATCATCGAAGGAAACAAATTTTCCTCCAATCCCACAATAAATACCGACTTGAATTCCAAGCCTTTGGAGGAGTGGACAGACATGAGCTTGACCCGCTTCACCTCTTCTTCATCTTTATCAATATCAGTAAGCAAAACCACATTCTGCAAGTAACTCGCCAGCGATTTATCTTCAATATTGGTGTTGAATTCGTCAATTTCATCGTCTTCTACAAACGCCTTGATACCATCGAGCAACTCCGTGACATTCTCTACTCGGTTTTGTGCTTCTTTGGTTTTTTCTTTCTTAATATCTTTGATAATTTCCGTCATCTTGACCACATACTTGGCCAAATCATAAGCCGAACTCTGCTCCATTTTCTGTTGAAACATCTCGATCATGCCTACAAATTGCTTGATGGAATTCTCGGTACGCTTGGGCAATTCTGCATGTTGAATATTTTGCAAAATAGTCCAAAGCGATAAATTTTCACGCTCTGCAATGGTGGTTAATTTGAGCAAAGAAGTTGCGCCAATGCCTCTAGTGGGATAATTAATCACCCGTTTGAGTCCTTCCTCGTCTTTGGGATTGACAATGACCCGCAAATAGCCCAACACATCTTTAACCTCTTTTCTATCATAAAACGAGGTGCCCCCATAAATCTTGTAAGGAATGCGTTGCCCTTTGAGCGCCTCCTCAAAAACCCTAGATTGAGCATTGGTTCTATAGAGAATAGCAAAATCATCATTGCTTAGACGAAAGCGATTTTTTTGTTCTAACAATACATCTACCACTTGCTTGGCCTCGTCGGTATCGGTAGCCGCTCTCAACACCCGAATACGCTCGCCCGTTCCTTTGTCTGTAAAGATGGTTTTCTTGATTTGGCGGCTGTTTTTGGCAATAATATCGTTGGCAGCTTGTACAATATAGCTGGTAGAGCGGTAATTCTGCTCCAACTTAAATACGGTAATATCAGGAAAAGCTTTTTCAAAATCCAAAATATTCTGAATCGTAGCCCCCCGAAAGGCATAAATACTTTGGGCATCATCGCCCACCACACAAATATTGCGCTCGCTCCCCGGATAATGAACCAACTTGCTGATAATAGCATATTGCAATTGATTGGTATCCTGAAACTCATCAACTAAGACATATTTAAAACGCTCCCGATATTTTTCTAGTACTCCTTCTGGATTCTCATCGAGCAAACGGTGCATTTGATACAACAAATCATCAAAATCCATAGCCCCAGACCGCATACACTTACGCACATACAATTCATAAATCTTGTAGATATAAGGCGTTTTGCGCTGCTTATCCTCCTTGATGCGGTCGGCATCCTTGGCATAGGCTTCGGGCGAAACGAGGTTATTTTTGGCCAAAGAGATGCGGCTGTACACGGCTCCTGCCGAATAAAGCTTGGGGTCTAGGCCATTTTTTTTGATAATTTCAGTAATGGCGCTTTTGGCATCTTGGCTATCATAAATAGAAAAATCGGAAGGGTAGCCAATTTTGCCTGCCTCTGAGCGCAAGATGCGTGCAAAAATAGAGTGGAAGGTGCCAGCCCATATCTGGTTGCTACTGCTGCCAGCTACTTTGGCAATACGCTCTTTCATCTCTTTGGCGGCCTTGTTGGTAAAGGTGAGGGTGAGAATTTGCCAAGGCGGAACTCCTGTTTTGAGCAGGTGTGCAATTCTGTAGGTCAGCACCCGTGTTTTGCCCGAACCCGGCCCTGCAATAATGAGGGCAGGCCCTGTTTGGTGTACCACTGCTTTGCGCTGAATATCATTGAGTTCGTCTAAGTAGCTCATAGTAGAATTGCCGTTGTAAAAGGATGTTTTGAACGATGAAAAAGTGAATTTATGGATAAAGGAGTGCTACAAAAATACGGAATAATTTGTCCTGACAAGAAAAAAACAACCAAACAAAAAAAGAATTCTTATACCCGAATAATCCAAGAAGCCACCATAAGTTCTAGTAAAATCTTGTATTTTGTAGACGAAGTATTATTATTATAATTAAGATTTATTGTACTCTAAAAAATGTCGTATGCGTAGTTTATTTTTTGTTTTTTTAGGTTTGTTCTTGTTCAGTTGTGCTAGTTATGAAACCGAGCAGTTGTATGGCGATTGGCAAGGCGAAACCATGGGCATGACGCTCAATGAAGATGGCACAGCCGAATTGCGCCTAGAGGGTGGTTCCAGAAAAGTAGAATGGCGTGATGCTGTTGGAAACGCCCTCGAAATTACTTCTGGTGGAAAAGTGATTATGTCCAATCTAACCGTCAAAAGTGTAACAGCCGATACACTAACCATCGAAACACGTGATATGGTTGGCAATCGTTCTGTTGGCGAAGTTATACACAAGATGGCACGTGTAAAGTAGTGCCGCTTTTTCCAAAAGAATCTGTTTATGAAAGAAATACCTGCGGCGGAACAGAAATTTTTTACCCGTCAGTTGTTGGATTGGTACCAGCCAAGCGATCGACCTATGCCTTGGAAGGCCATCAAGAATCCTTACTTTATATGGTTGTCCGAAATTATTTTGCAACAAACTAGAGTAGAGCAGGGGTTGCCGTATTATCTTAGGTTTACCCAGCAATATCCAACGGTTAGCGATTTGGCTGAGGCCCCAGAAGATGCTGTTCTGAAGCTGTGGGAAGGCTTGGGCTATTATTCGCGGGCTCGCAATTTGCACGCAGCAGCCAAGCATATACAGGAGGTACACGGAGGTGTTTTTCCGAGTACGTACAAGGATATACGTGCCCTCAAGGGGGTAGGGGAGTACACGGCCGCAGCGATTGCCTCTTTTGCGTATGATTTGCCGTATGCGGTGGTGGACGGCAATGTATACCGAGTGTTGGCGCGTTTTTTTGGAATAGATACGCCCATTGATAGCACGGCGGGCAAGAAAGAATTTCGAGCCTTGGCCGATGCCTTGTTGGCGACTGACCGAGCGGCCGACTATAATCAGGCGATTATGGATTTTGGGGCGACGGTGTGTATGCCCAAGAACCCTTTGTGTAGTGTTTGCCCCTTGCAGAGTCGCTGTCAGGCTTGGTACAGCCAAACCATTGAGCAATTGCCTGTAAAGGCCAAAAAAATCAAGAAACGTCCCCGTTATTTTTATTATTTAGTAATCAATCACGGCGAGCAGGTGTATGTGCGTAAGCGTCCAGAGGGCGATGTGTGGGCAGGCTTGTATGATTTTCCATTGATAGAATTGGAGCAATTGGTGGAGGGGATGTTTTTGGCAGATGCACTGGCTTCAACGGCTTTTTGGCAAGTAAACATTGCGCCCAAGCCTTTGCAGATTCAGCAGGTTTCTAAATTGTACAAACAGACCTTGAGTCATCAACATATTCATGCAATATTTATAGAAATGCAGGCTGGAGCAGAGTATTTTATGGAAAACCCTGACTTTTTAGCAATAGAACGGAAAAAAATTAAGAACTTTGCTTTTCCTAAATTGATTGGCCGTTATCTCGGTCATTAGGAAGTATTTTAGCCTATTTTGAAGTGGGTGAACAAAAAAGTGAAAAAAAATACGTGTTTTTATTAGATGTAATCTAATAGTTCAAAAGCATAAAATAGGGGGCTGTTTTTTTCTCACAAAAAGGCAACAAAAAAAAATAATTGCCCGTTGAAGGAAAACAGCCAACCACAATTAATCGTTTATACAATTAGCTAAAACACTTAGACCGATTGATTGCTTGGCTTTTGAAGAGGTTATTTTAGAAGTATATTTCGTTTAATATGATTTGTCTTTCTTGAACAACTTCAGTATATTTAAAACAAGTTCATCACTCAAGTAAGTGTGCATTAATACAATAAGAACAACGGCACATTTGCTTTTTAACAGTATTACATCAACATGGTAAACAAGGTTACTTTAATTGGTCGATTGGGAAAAGATCCAGAGGTACGTACATTAGACAGCGGCACTAATATTGCCAAATTTTCATTGGCAACCGACGAATCGTATAAGGACAAGAATGGAGAGTGGCAAACCCAGACAGAATGGCATAATATCATTCTTTGGAGAGGGTTGGCAGAGCGTGCGGAACAAACTTTGCGTAAGGGTGTATTGGTTTATTTAGAAGGAAAATTGACCAGCCGTTCTTGGCAAGATGACCAAGGCAATACCAATTATATCACAGAAGTGCGTGGCAACTATTTCCGTGTATTACAAAAAGAAACCAATGGCAATAAGGCAGCTACCACTGCTGCAGCTCCTACTACCACTCCTACAGCGGTAGATTCGGAAGATGATTTGCCATTTTAATTTTAAGAAACAGCCATCAATTGCCAAGTATTCTGACATAAACAGAATACTTGGTCTTTTTTTAACTAATCTACGATCTCTTGGAAACCGAGCCTAGTCATATACTTGATTGGTATCAATATGCTCCCCTCTTGTTCAGTGGTTCGCCCACTGTGTTACTACTCAATAGCCTAGCTATTATTTTTTTGCTAATTTGTTCAGGATTACTATCAGGGTCAGAAGTAGCGTATTTCTCCTTAGATCATCGTGATAAGGGAGATTTAATTGAAGAACAAAGTGTATCAGCAGCCCGCATTTTGGACTTACTGGAGAAGCCACGCTATTTGCTTTCTACTATTCTTATAGCCAATAATGTAGTGAATATTGCTATTATTTTGGTTTCTAATTCGCTCCTACAGTCACTGCTGCCCAGCAATCTGAATTACTACCTCAATCTTATTATTACCGTTGGTTTAGTAACCTTTTTATTGGTGTTATTTGGAGAAGTAGCCCCCAAGGTATACGCCAACCAAAATAATATGCGTATTGCTCGTATTATGAGTACGCCGCTGATTTTGTTTAGAACTTTGTTTACGGGTATTAGCTGGTTGCTGGTCAATAGTACCGAATCTGTAGAAAATCGTTTGCGGAACAAACTCAGCCCTAATTCTGTGACCCAAGAAGATATTGCAAGTGCGATAGAATTGACGGTCAAAGACAATAAACACGCCGAGCAGGACGTAGATATGTTGAAGGGTATTATTCGATTTGGCAATACTACGGTCGCCGATATTATGAAGCCTCGTATGAAGGTGGTGGCACTAGACATTCAATCTTCTTTTGAGGAGGTGCTAAAAGTGTTTAGAGAAAAGCCTTATTCTAGGATTCCTATTTATGAGGAGGATTTGGACAATATTAGAGGGGTTATCCACGCCAAAGATTTATTGGAGCATTTGCACAAGGAAAAATTTGAGGATTGGCATGAGCTGATGCGCCCGCCATTGGTAGCGCCAGAGCGCAAGAAAATTGATAGCTTGTTTAATGATTTTCAGGAAAAGCGCACGCACATGGCTATTGTGGTGGATGAGTATGGCGGTACTAAGGGGATTGTGACGATGGAAGATGTATTGGAGGAAATTGTAGGGGAGATATTGGATGAATTTGACAAGGTGGAAGAGGAAAACTACGAGCAAATTAATGAATATACCTATGATTTTAACGGAAGTATACCCATTAGTGAGATTTGTAGAATCTTGGATTTGCGTTCCGACTACTTTGATGATGTGCGAGAGGGGGCAGAAACGATTGCAGGCTTGATGCTGGTATTGCACGGCATGTTGCCCAAGGTGAATGCACGGGTAGAATGCAAAAATTGTGAATTGATTACCGTTGCTGCTTCTAAGCGCAGAATAGAAAAGGTGCGTCTGATTTTGCCTCAAGTGGATGAAACTTCCATTTCGGAAACCACAGAAAGTGCTTAGTGCTGTTTTTTTATTATTTCTGATACAAACAAATAAGTGTATGCCCATCGTAAAATGGATAATAGTTGGCTGCTTGGCTTGGTTGATGATAAGCTGTGAGGAGGAGCGTTTGCCTATTCCCAAACCTAGAACTTATCCCAAAGTAGATTATCCCACAAGAAATTATGTTTCCTTGGACAAGAACTATTGTGCCTTCACTTTTGAATACCCTGACTACATGGTTTTTGAACGTGATAGCACCTTAATCAATCAAAAAGCCAAGCACCCTTGTTGGTTTATATTGCGGGTACCCAGTCTCAATGGGAGCATTCATTTTACGTATACGGATATTGGCGGAAAAAATACAACCGATAATTTGCTCAAAATTATTGAAGATTCGTACACGCTTACCGAAAAACACAACATCAAGGCCACAGGGCGCACCGAAACCCCTTTTACAGATAAAGAGCGTGATTTGTTTGGAATTACCTATGAGGTAGATGGCAATGTAGCTTCGCCCTATCATTTTGTAGTGACCGATAGTTTGCAACATGCGGTTTGGGCTTCTTTGTATTTTAATAGCCAACCTAATGCCGATTCTTTGGCCCCCATCACGGCCTTTGTTCAGAAAGATATGGAACATATTGTTAATACTATTCGTTGGAATACCATAGAAGAGCATCAATAGCGTATTGTATGAATTATAGAGATAAAAAGCCTCGAATAGATAAAGACAAACTAATTTATGGCCGTCATCCTGTGGAAGATGCTCTAGAAAATGGTTTGTCTATCGACAAAATCATGTTGGCCAAGTCGGTCAAAGGGCCTTACGAAAAGCAAATGCGCCAACTTTGCAAGGAGCGCAATGTGCCCCTGCATATTGTTCCCAAAGATAGAATTGACTTTATTACCAAAAAAAATCATCAAGGGGTTATTGGTTTGCTATCTTATATCCAGTACCAGCAGTTAGAAGATGTATTTCCTATGATTTATGATAAGGGGGAAGTGCCTCTATTGGTAATTTTGGATGGTGTAACGGATGTACGTAATATGGGAGCAATAGCCCGTTCGGCTGAGGCCATGGGCGCACATGCACTGGTCGTACCCCAAAAGAAAACCGCCCAAATCAATGCCGAAGCCCTCAAAACTTCGGCAGGTGCCCTAACCGCCTTGCCTGTTTGTAGAGCGGCCAGCTTGGGCAATGCCGTTGATTATTTGTTGATGAATGGGGTGCAGGTGGTGGCGGCTGATCTAAAAGGCAAGCAGGCTTTGCACGAACTAGACTTGACCTTGCCTACTGCTATTGTGATGGGATCAGAAGACGAAGGTGTTCGCCCACATATTTTACGTAAGTCTACGCCTTTTTTGATTCCTATGGCTGGCACAACCGATTCCTTTAATGTTTCGGTAGCGGCTGGAATAATTCTGTATGAGAGCAGTCGCCAGCGGTTGTTACAAGAGCTGTAAACGTTCAAAAATTGGCTGTTGGATAAATCAATCCTCCTCCTGCCTCTGTTTGATTACCCGTACTTTCTCAACACGAGTGCTGCTTACTTCCTCTACAATAAATTTGTAATTGTCTAGGATAACAATTTCCTTTTGTTCGGGAATATATTCCTTATTAAATACAATTAAGCCCGACAAGGTGTGATAATCTTCATTTTCGGGAATATCCAATTCAAATTCTTCGTTGATGACCCCAATTTCACTACGTCCGGGGAATACAAATTCATGATCGTTGATTTGTAAATTCTCTTCATCCTCGTCGTGTTCATCGGCAATTTCTCCAAATATCTCTTCCAAAATATCCTCCAAAGCAATGATTCCTGCGGTGCCCCCTCGCTCATCGACCACCCAAGCTAGGTTGAGTTTGTCTTTGATAAGACTGTTCATAACATCTTGTGCAGGCATAAATTCATGTACCATAGGAATTTTCCAAAGCATTTCTTTGATAGAAGTAGTTTTTTCAAATAAACTTTGGTGATGTACATAGCCCTCTATATAATCCAAGTTATCTCTATAAACCAGCAATCTGGATAGGCGAGACTCTGTAAACATGGCTCGCAATTCTTCTATACTTTGATTGATCTCAATGCCTTGAATTTCATTGCGAGGAATCATACAATCCCTAACCTTAATCTGGTGCATAAACAGCACTTTCTGAAAAAGATCGGTGTCAATTTCATCGTCTTCAGAATTGATATTATTAATAAAGTGATCTAAATCTTTGCGATTGAAAGCCTTTTCGGTCGATTCGGTAGGAATTCTGAAAATAACTTGGATAATAGCATTGGAGCTTTTGATCATGATAAGCGCAAGAGGCTTGAGCAGGAAACTTATAATACGCAGTGGGTAGGCAAACGCAAATAAAATCTCTGTAGGATTGATTTGAAAAGAGACTTTTGGCAAGAACTCACCAAAAATAAGCACTACTACCGTTGTAATAAGAGTTGCCTCAATTGTTCCTACAAATGTATCGCTATCAATGCCAACATAATTCAACAAAAAATCACTTGCTAGAATACTGAGAAAAACCAACACAATATTGTTCCCAACTAGCGTGGTGCCTAAGAACTGTGAGGGATGTTCTAGGAACTCAGCTAATATTTGTCCTCTTTTATTTCCTTTTTGGCGTTCTACTTCTACCAGCAGACGATCCGCAGAAATAAAGGCAATCTCAATACCTGAGAAAAAACCAGAAGAGACCAGAAAAATAATGATAATGCCAAGATCAATAAACCACATAGAGCGTGTATGACAGGGAATTGTTTACGTTAGTAAACTTGGTTGCGTAAATTGTGTAAAGAAAAAGTATATGAAATTATTGGACTAATATGTGCTATTCTAAAAATAGTACATAATCTATATGTTGTTGATTATCAATAAACTAACATTTTAATATTTTTTTGTAGTTGTCTGAAAACCAGTTAGATATAATTTTGTTACAATACTGTACGGCCAAAAAGATTTGAACCTTATAACAAGGTAACAATAAATATAGTTTTGTGCTGTATTCTAAGAAGGTTGATTTGCACAAAGGTAGTAAGAAAGTGGACTTGTCAGCTCATTTTTTTTATTATCTTTGCGCTACTATTCTTTTGGTATAGAAGTATTTCAATGATGCCTGATTCAATTGTTGTTGCTTTGACTGTAGTTATTCCCACCTACAATGAGGCGGAAAACATTCCTGTATTACTACAACAGTTGACTTGGGTAGACGAAGTGTTGGTAGTAGATTCTTTTAGTACAGATGCTACACCTAGTTTGGTCAAGGAGCATGGAGCTACGCTTTTGCAACGTCCTTGCGATACTTTGGGCAAGCAAAAAAACTGGGCGATAGCACAAGCCCAACACCCTTGGGTGTTGATTTTGGATGCAGATGAACGCCTAACAGAGCCACTAATTGATGAAATCAAAGAAATAGTACGTAAAGATGATCGTTCTTATGTTGGCTATGAAGTATATCGACAAAATTACTTTATGGGAAAAAGACTCTCTTATGGAGGATTGCAAAGAGATCGGGTAATTCGACTCATTCAGCGCGGACGTTGTGCTTACAACCACCAGCAAGTACACGAATCCATTCAAACCTCTGAACGAGTAGGACAATTACAACACAAACTCCAGCATTATACTTACAAGAGTTTGCAGCACTTTATCCAAAAAAATGAAAAATACGCACTTTGGTCGGCACAAGATCACCAGCAACGGGTAAAGCGAGTGGGGTATTTTCATTTGTTGATAAAACCATTAGGACGATTTTTGACACAATATTTTCTAAAACGAGGTTTCTTAGACGGTTATGCAGGGCTTATTTTTTGCGCTGTTTCTAGCTGGGCTGTTTTTTTACGATATGCACATCTGAAGGAACAAGAAATACATCATTTGGATAGTTAAATTTAAACAACTTCAATATTAGAACAACAAAATTCCCACTATAAAGGCACCCAATACCTTTTGTATACCTATAATTAAAATTACCACTTTATGTTGTTATCCCACCAATATTCCCTCTTGGTAGCTATTCTACTAAGTATACTATTTGCAAGCAATGCTTGGACTCAACCCCCTCCAATACATGATGATAAAGCCGTGCGTACCGAAACTTGCTGGATTTACCCCATTGTAGATGGTGTAGCTGCTCCAAGAGCCTACCGCTCTGCTGTTGTAAATTACAATCGAAAAGGTAAAAGAGCTAAAATGAGATTGTACAATGAGCAAGGGCAAGTGACAAAAGAATATTTGTATGATTATTCTCCGGGGCAATGCGAAACCTATCAATTATTATCAGATGGCAGTAAAATGATTATTGCAAAAGAAGAATATGGAGACGAAGATCAAGTTATTAGCTATATTCGTTATAAGACAGATGGAAGTATAGAAGATAAGAAATTGATGAAGTATGATCAGAATGGTAAAAAAATCAGAGAAGAGTACTTTGTTGCTAAAAAAGATGTGTTGGAACGGGTGTATGCTATTAGTTATGCTCATTATGCTACAGGAATTCGCGAAAGCTATACCAATTATAGCGACCAAACCAATCACTCAGGAGCTACCTTACTAGATGACAATCATTTGCCAACAGTTTATAGTTTATATGCCAGCTCAGGAGAATTGATTCGTTCTATTCGCTATGAGCACAATCCACAAGGTCGCTTAGTATCGGTCAAGTTTTTAGAATCCGATGAATCGGTTCGAGTTAGAGAAGAATATGAGTACAATGGAGCCAGTATGCACTGTCTAGTTTATGATAAAGACGGAAAAGAACTAGTGGAGCATGTTATGTATCAGTATGATTATTACCAGTAAGATATAGAAGTTGCTCAATAGTCTACTATCGCTGATTTGAGCAATTTTATAATTTGATATAAAATCAACCAACAACAACAATGAAAATTCACAACTTTAGTGCTGGGCCAGCAATTTTGGACAGCAGTGTGTTAGAAGAAGCAGCACGTGCTGTTGAAAATTATGACAATCAAGGACTTTCTATTTTGGAAATGTCGCATCGTAGCAAGCCGCTAGTAGCTGTGCTAGAAGAAGCCTGCCAATTGGTCAAAGATTTATTGGGATTGGGAGACGACTACGAAGTATTGTACCTAACAGGTGGCGCCAGTTCGCAATTTTATATGGCTCCTATGAACCTACTCAACGAGGGCGATACCGCCGCTTATGTCGATACAGGTGCTTGGTCTACTAAGGCCATCAAAGAAGCAGGACACTTTGGAAAGGTTGCTGTCTTAGCTTCTTCCAAAGACAAAAATTTTAGCTACATCCCCAAGGATTGGGAATTGCCTGCTGATGCTAAGTATTTGCACTTGACGAGTAATAATACTATTTATGGAACACGCTATGCAGAATTTCCAAAGGTAGATGCACCGCTGGTTTGCGATATGTCTTCGGATATTTTTAGTAGAGAATTTGACCACACACAGTTTGGTTTAATCTATGCTGGCGCACAGAAAAACTTAGGCCCTGCGGGAACGACTTTAGTGATTGTACGCAAAGATTTGTTGGGCAAAGTAGAGCGGAGCATCCCGACTATGTTGGATTATAATACCCACATCAAGAAAGGTTCTGCTTTTAATACCCCTCCAGTTTATCCTATTTTTGTTTGTATGCTCACCTTGCGTTGGTTGCAAGCCAATGGAGGCGTGAAAGCTATGGAAAAACGCAACCAAGAAAAAGCTGCTTTGTTGTATGCAGAGATTGATAACAATCCTTATTTTGAAGGAACCGCAGCCGTAGAAGACCGCTCGATTATGAACGTTACTTTTGTAGCCAAAGACCCAGCGCACGAAGAAGCTTTCTTGGCGTATTGTACTGCTAATGGTGTTTCGGGTATCAAAGGACACCGTTCGGTAGGAGGTTTTAGAGCTTCTATTTACAATGCCATGCCACTATCTAGTGTAGAGTATTTGGTAGACTTGATGAAGAATTTCAAGCCAGAGCAATAGAAGAACGATTATCTAATAGAATTAGTAAAAATAGAAGCCTTGTGAGTGGAATTAGACCTCTTGCAAGGTTTTTTCTTTGTAATTTTTAGATGCTTGAAGAATTTTATTGCTGGGCGCAATAATGTGTTTGTAGTAGCCTACGGCTGTTGCCACCAATCCGATCGTAGCAAATGCCAATAATCCATAGGGCATTATCAACAAGCGCTCTGCATGGTCCACAGCATGGCGAAACGAAAACAGTACAATGGTAGCAAATGCACCCATTAGGGTAGCTATGGCACTAATAGTAAGGGTTGGACGTAACCAATAGGGGCGAGCAATCAGAAAGCATTGGCGCAACAACGCTTGATAATGGAATTGTTCAGGCTCCAGACGCAACAATTGGGTGGCCAAACGTTGGGCGACTTCCAATTGACCCAATCTGAGATGTGCGCTTGCTTTTTTGTATAGAACGGTCATGTACACATCTTCGCCATCAATATAGCGAATATTGTGAATAATGGATTGTTCTAATAATTCATTGGCTACTTGGATGTGCAATTCATATTCCTGAGTTTCAAACAGGGCATTAGCATAATAATAGGACATAATAATGCCCTCATCCAATGGCAGGAAGTTAATGTCCTTATTATTCTGTTCGTAGAAACGAATCAGATAATAATAGTCAGAATAGGGAATAGATCTAAAATCCCTAAAAATTCTGGATTGTTCAGAGTATTTTATGCTCATCGCTCAAAAAAAGAAATCTGTCTGTCAAACAATAAGGGAAATCTTTTGGAATAGGTATAACAGCCGTTTAGGCTGGTTGTTTGTCCCTAAAATTACTAAATTAAACGAAGAACAGGGCATTTTAGTTGGCACTTTCTACCAAAAAATAACACAACTATGTTTTGGAGCAACCAATAGATAGGAAATTATTCTATTAACATAAAGTTTCTTGATTTAGCCCTACTGCTCTACAGCCACTGCCAAGTGCTGTTCTAAGAATCGTTCCATAGCTCGATAAAACTCAAAACGATTCTCTTCATTTCTGAATCCATGTCCTTCATTCTCCTTGAGCAAATACTCTACATCAATACCTCGTTCTTTTAATGCCGCTACCATCTGATCCGATTCATCTTGATTGACACGCGGATCTTTGGCCCCTTGGGCAATGAGTAAGGGAACTTTGATTTTATCGACATGAAAAACGGGAGAAGTGGCACGCATCTGAATACTATCGGCCTCATTATTAGGATCACCCACCATTTCATAAAGCATTTCGCGATACAACTCCCAGTAAGGCGGAATGGTTTGCATGAAGGTAAAGAGATTGGAAACGCCCACATAATCTATAGCACAAGCATACAAATCAGGTGTTTTGGTAATACCCGATAAAGTGGCATAGCCGCCATAACTGCCCCCATAAATAGCAATGCGAGCAGGGTCGGCAATCCCTTGGTCAATAAGCCATTGCACTCCGTCTGTAATATCATCTTGCATGGTCAGTCCCCATTGCTTATAGGAAGCCTCCAAGAATTTGCGCCCATAGCCTGTGCTGCCTCTAAAATTCATCTGCAAAACAGCATAGCCCCGATTGGCCAAAAACTGCAATTCTGGATTGAAGCCCCAACTATCTCTAGCCCAAGGCCCACCATGTGGATTGACCACTACAGGCAGGTTCTTGGCTTCTATCCCTTTGGGAAGGGTCAAATAGCCATGTATCGTCAAGCCATCTCTAGTGTTGTATTGAATAGGCTTCATTTCAGCCAATTCTTCTTCCTTGAGCCAAGCACTTACATCTGCAATATGTTGAAGGGTATCTGTAGCAAGTTCATAAAAATAATAAGCCCCCAAAGAACGATCACTGTAGGTGCGAACAATAAATTTGTCTTCTGCTTTATTAGTGCTGGTAACAGCAATTTCATAATCGCCGAGCTCTTGGCGTAGGCGAGCGTACAAATCCTCTACTTTTTTATCCAAGAAATGATGCTGGCGTTTCCAAGTAGTATAAGTGATCGTAGTAGGCACTTTGCGCTTACGCGAATAGGACAAATAAGTAATATCTACTTCAGGATGTTCATAAATTAGCTCCAATTCCTCTGCGGTGCGAATATTCATCTTTACAATGGCTACCTTATCTCTACCCAAATTGGAGAGGGCATACACCGTCTCCGAGTTGTCAAAATCAAAATATAGTGGATAAACAGTTTCCTTGAAACTCGTAGTGAGTACCGATTGAAATTCCTCTTCTTCTGTGGCTCGGTACAAGATAGAAGTATTGACCCCATCGGTAGCCGTGGCAGCACGCAACTTGCCATCATGGTCGGTAATCCAACTAGAAATATTGCCGGGATTTTCGGCCAAAAGCGTCAACGCTCCCGTATTGATATTCAGACGATAAGGATCATAAATTTGGGCGTTTCTTTGGTTGGTGCCTACAATCAAGTGGTGCTCATCCTCTGGCAAATTATCAATAATTTCGGCCCGCACATTCTCAAAAGGAGTCAAATCTTTCTCGTCCGCTCCGTCCTTCGTTACCGAAAACAAATGGAAATTCTCATCACCCCCAAAATCTCTCACATAGAGCAAACGGTCATTGTTGCCCCAAGAGAAACCCGACAAATCTCTATCGGTCACATTGGTTACTCGCTTGCTGGTTTCACTGCCAATTTTTTGAACAAAAATATTTTTTCTATTCTTATAAGGAGCCAAATAAGCCAAGTATTGTCCATCAGGAGAAAGGGCATAGGCCGATTTTTCGGGATTCTTAAAGAAATCTTCTAGTGGAATGTGGGGAACACCTGTAGTTGTCATAGTCGAATGCTTAGTCGTTTCAGGAGTGCAGGCTCCTGTGCAAAGTAATAGGATTAAAATGCAAATAAAAGTACAAAAATAATGGCGTGTGGTCAATAGCATCACAAAACGATTTGAAGTTCTTGAATTGATCTGACTCAACCTTGCAGAACAATAAAAGTAAGACAGTTGCCTTTCAGCATTATTAATAATAACAGTAAATATTGATAGTCATTTTAATTAGCGCTGTTCTTTTAGACCAATTCACGTAGCTGTTCGATAAAGCAGCCACTTCAATAACTTCTGATTGTCATTAAAAGACTAGAATCCTAAAAATCCCTATCATTTAGCCAAATAGTTCTTCGTTAAACAATAAGCTTTCTGTATTTTTGAACTTTCTTTGTAAAGAGGGGTGTTATAATAACTCTCATATCAAAAGGTTGTTGGTACAACCTTATAATTAATAAACAAATTATACCGTTTTAAAATGGCATTTAGTGAAACAGAATTAGCAGCTATGCTTCAGCGAGTGGAGCAGATTATTGCTACTGGAAAATTAGGAGAACGCAACTTGGATGACCAAGAGAAAACTCGAATGGAAAACCTTAAAGGTTGGTTAGATTTAAAGGTACACCCTTATCCAGCCAAGGAATTTAAGGTAACTCACTATGCTACAACAATAAAGGAAGCGTTTGACGATGAACAACCAGAACTGCTAGATAATGTAGTATTGGCTGGCCGAATCATGATTAAGCGTGGAAAAGGAGCGGCACTATTTGCCGAATTGCAAGATTCTAGCGGTCGTATACAATTATATATCCGAAGAGATGAAGTGTGCCCCGGAGAGGATAAAGATTTTTATAACAAAGGCATCAAAAAACTCTTAGACTTGGGCGATTATGCCGGCATCAAGGGCTATGTATTTAGAACAGGCAAAGGCGAAGTGACGGTTCGTGTTACCGAATTTACCTTGTTGAGCAAAGCCTTGCGCCCCTTGCCTGTGGTCAAAACCGATGCTGAAGGCAACGTGTATGATGGTTATGACGACCCAGAATTGCGCTATCGCCAGCGTTATGTGGATTTGACTGTCAATCCGCATGTGCGTGATATTTTTATGAAACGCTCGCAGCTTATCAAAGTAATGCGCCGCTATTTTGATGACAAAGGTTGGATGGAAGTAGAAACGCCTGTATTGCAGCCTATTCATGGTGGTGCTGCTGCTCGTCCTTTTGAAACCCACCACAATACCTTGGATATGCCTTTGTATTTGCGTATTGCCAATGAATTGTACCTCAAACGCCTAATTGTAGGCGGTTTTGATGGCGTGTATGAAATTGGCAAAATGTTTCGCAACGAGGGCATGGATCGCACGCACAATCCTGAGTTTACCAGCATGGAATTGTACGTAGCGTACAAGGATTATGATTGGATGATGGCTATGGTCGAGGAGTTGTTAGAAGATATTACTCAAGCATTGCACAAGCAAACTACGGTGACGGTAGAAGGGCAAGAAATCAACTTTGCAGGCCCTTACGAGCGTTTGAGTATGTTTGATTCTATCCAAAAATACACGGGTATTGATGTATCTCAAATGGATGAAGCTGCCTTGCGCCAAGTTTGTAAAGATTTGCACATTGAGGTAGATGACTCTATGGGCAAGGGCAAATTGATTGATGAAATTTTTGGTGAGAAAGTAGAGGCCAATTTAATACAGCCCACTTTTATTACGGATTATCCTATTGAGATGACTCCACTAGCCAAAAAACACCGCAGCAAAGAAGGCTTGGTAGAGCGTTTTGAGTTGTTTATCATGGGCAAGGAAATTGCCAATGCTTATTCGGAGTTGAACGACCCTATTGATCAGCGTGGCCGCTTAGAGGATCAACTATCCTTGGCCGAGCGTGGTGACGACGAGGCCATGGTAGTGGATGAAGATTTCTTGCGTGCCTTGGAGTACGGAATGCCGCCTACTTCGGGTTTGGGAATTGGAATTGACCGCCTAGTAATGATGATGACCAATAACCATTCTATCCAAGAGGTGCTGTTCTTCCCTCAAATGCGTAAGGAAGAGTTTAGCCCAGTGGCAGAGTAGGGGCGTTTTTTGTGGTGCGGGCGTATGCTATACGCCCGTACCACAAAAAATCAAAAACGAAACAATGCACGAATAGCAATGGTGCGATTGATGGCGTAGGATATATTTTGGCGCAGTGGTTGTTGGACAATAGTAGCGATAGAACGTGACCAGCGAATGCCAATCCCCCAATTACGCAAAAAGAAAATATTACCATCAATAACCATCATGAAGTCATTTTTTAGAAAAGGATCTACATAACCGGGTTCATCGCTCAGTACACGGCCAAATTGGCGAACACGAGCATTGAGCAAACGGCTGTACGAAAAGCCAGCCCCAATAGCCACGCGCATGTATTCTTTATCGCTGTTGGCATCCTTGGCTTTCCAATCCTTATAATAAAACATAACAGGCACTTCCACATAATCCAAGTGATAGGTTTTGTCAATGTTTTGAATGTAGCTTCCTTTCTGTGAGAACAAAATTTCAGTCGCCAATTCCATTCTGGGACCAAACACAACACCACCACGTGCGCCACCAATGAACCCAACTTTGCTATAAGAACCATCTTCGTCGCCATCAATTTGGGTGAAGGCAGCTCCAGCTATAATCGTAGCCGTAAAACGCCCTTCCTCCTCCTTGTTTTGAGCCAAAAGCAGTTGTGTACTTATTAGTAAACTTATTAAAACCAGTAAAAATCTCATAAATAAGGGATTGTAACCGTAAGAAAATAAAAAACAACAGACGACCATGTCCAAAAATAATCTTCGCCCGACAGCAGGGAACTTAAAAAAGTTAGAGCAATTGTTAGAAAACCTTGGTTATAAAATTATCTACGAAAAAGGCACTTTCCAATCGGGGTATTGCCTCGTTAATGCACGCAAAATGATTGTGATGAATAAATTCTACAAGACCGATATGCGTGTTAGTAACTTGCTCAAAATTCTAGCCGAATTGCAACCAAAACCCGAACAATTGGCCGAAGAACAACAAGCGTTTTTGGCTTCTTTGCCCCTTAACGAGCAGCACGTCGGCGACTAATTTCCTGCTTGAGCAGCCCCAATTCTCGGCTCACTTCACCATTCACAGCCGAATTTTCTTGAGCACGGCGAATGAGATAAGGAATAACATCGCCCACAGGGCCATAAGGCACATATTTGGAGACATTATAGCCTGCTTTGGCCAAATTGAAGGTCAAATTATCACTCATGCCATACAATTGAGAAAAGGTAAGATGTGGATGCTCTTTTGGAATGTTGTATTTTTCCATGAGTTGCAATTGATAGCGGGTGCTGTATTCATTGTGCGAACCCACACAAGAGGCAATGCGCTCGTAGTTTTCTACACAAAACTCCACGGCGGCATTATAATCTATATCGGTGGCTTCCTTATTGGGCTGAATAGGAGAGGGATAGCCCATTTTTTTGGCGCGTTCTCGCTCTTTTTCCATATAAGCCCCACGCACCAATTTGGCCCCTAGAATAAATCCTTTGTCTTGGGCACGTTGGTACGATTCCTTCAAAAACTCTAAGCGATCGTGGCGGTAAAGTTGGTAGGTATTATAAACCGTAATTCTTTCAGAATTATAACGCTCCATCATCGTCAAGGTCATTTCATCAATCGGATTTTGAATCCAAGATTCCTCCCCATCAATAAACAAAGCTACTTCGTTCTCATAGGCAATTCGGCACAAATTATCGAGGCGTTTGAAGGCACGATGCTCGGCGTTTTTTTCTTGTTGTGTCAGCGGCTTACCTTCGTTTATTTTGGCTAATAAATCAAAGCTCATTAAGCCCGTGATTTTACCCGTTACAATAGGCACACTATCTTGCTTGCTTGCAAATTTGATAGATTTGGTTAGTTCCTTGACGGTAACATCAAAAGAAGCTTCATCGTGCTTGCCCTCTGCCCCATAATCCAATACCGTATCTACGCCATATTTCTCTAGTTCGTAAATACTTTTGCGGCATTCATCCAAGGTAGCCCCTCCACAAAACTGCTGAAAAATGGTGCGTTTAATCATGCCCTTGATGGGCAAACGCATTTTTAGGGCTATTAGAGTGGCATTACTACCTATATCTACCAACATATTATTACTCATCATTTTGAACAACAAAGCAGTAGCCTTCAATTGCCGATCGGTTTTGTGCTGAAAAGCAACCTCGGTATTGGTAAAATCTATCATAGCTGAATTTCTTAACAATTACAAAAATTAACGCCCCGTCCAAATCGACCAAGCAGCTTCTGCCTGCCCCTCCAACATGGGCAAGCCATTGAGTACAGCAGCCCCCTGTGCTCGACCACGCTTCAAAAATAAGGTTTCGGCAGGATTATAAATCAAATCCATCAAAAAATGTTGTGCGCCAAGTGCCGTATAAGGCAAATTGGGGGCTTCATGGATGTTTGGATGCTGCCCTACAGGACTTGTATTGATAATAAGGCGGTATTCCTCTAGTATTTTTGTGGTAATTTGGGCGTACAACAAACGCTGCACACCCTCTTTCCTAGACACATAACGATAAGAAAGGTTCAATTGCTCCAAGACATAAGCCACCGCTTTGGCCGCTCCGCCTGTTCCCAATATTAATGCTTGTAAGTTTTGATAATTGGGCGGCAACAAAGTCAATAACGATTCCCGAAATCCCAGCACATCGGTATTGTGTCCAATCAAACGCCCCGCCTCAAATGCAATGGTATTGACCGCTCCCACCGCCTGCGCCCCTGCCGACAATTCATCCAAGTACGGAATGACTTGCTCCTTGTACGGAATGGTCACATTCAGGCCGCCCCAATTGGGCTTGGAGGCCACCAAGGCTGGAAAATCCTCGATTTGTGCCAAGGGGAACAAATCATATTGGGCATTGCTGATGCCTTCTCGCTCAAATTTTTTGGCAAAGTAGCTGGGCGAGAAGGAGTGTTGTATGGATTTGCCGATTAGGCCGTATTGCTGCATGGTTTATTATTTTTAATCGTCCAACAAAGCCTCTTCCTCCACTTGCTCCCCAAGGCGTTCCAACAGAAAAACCGCCACAAAACCCACCACACACAAGCCTATACAGAGCAGCAAATAGGGCGGATGCTCCACGTAGTCACTCGGCAAAACATTCTCATACAAATAAGGCACCGTCTCGCCATGAGAATTGACACGAGTGGCCGTAACATTTTGCCAAGGCCATACTTTTTTGATAGAGCCGAGCATAAAGCCCGATAACACAGCCAAGGTCAAGTTTTCATAATTCTTGAAGGTCCAAGAAAGCAAATGTGAGAACAAGAGCAATCCAATCACACAGCCGGCCATAAATACCAGCAGAAACGGAATATTGCGATCATTGGCCGCCGCCAACACATGCCGATACATGCCCATTAGCAACAAAATAAAACTCCCCGATATACCCGGCAAAATCATGGCCGAAATAGCAATGCAACCCGCCAAAAAGACCATCCAATACTCATTGGGGGCTTCTCCCGGTGCCAATACCGTGATGGTATAAGCCACCGCAGCCCCAACCACCAAGCCCAGCACAGCCGGCAGGTTCCAGCGGTCGACTTGCCGAATAATATAAATGCTGGAAGCAATAATCAACCCAAAGAAAAAGGCCCACAACAACTGTGGATAATTGGTAAAACACCATTCAATGCCTTTGGCCAAACTAAACAAACTAATAAGAATGCCGATAAACAGGGAAAGCAAAAAACTGCCATCTACATGTTCCCACGCTGCTTTAAATCCTTTTTGGAACAACAAGCGGAGGGCGGAGACGTTTACAGATTTGATGGCCGCCAACAAACGGGCATAAATGCCTGTTATAAAAGCGACCGTTCCGCCCGAAACACCCGGAACAACATCGGCTGCGCCCATGCCCATGCCTTTAAAAAAAGTGAGCAAATAAGTTTTGGAAGTATCTTTTTTGGCAGCGGGTTGATTTGGCATAAATAGCGTTTTGTTATACTAAATAATAGATAGATTTATTTGCAGCCGAAATAATGGAACACAAATAGCACTCAAAGGTAAGCAATCCGTTGTTGTTGGTCTAGTAAGGTCAATGAAATTTTTGCTTGGTACAATTTTGTGGTGGATAAGGTTATAAAAGGTCTAAGAATTGCCTTATTTTCAAGCCTTATTGATTCTCAGAACAACAATTTTTTGTCCCAAATTATTTACCTTACTTCGCTGGAAATCGTATCTAATTGATTATCAATTTATTACAGAAAAACAAGTAAAATCATAAAAGACTGATAATCAATTAGATACAAGATAGTTTTTTAGCTTTTTTGTACTCGCAAAGCGATCTGACTTCCTTTGTACAGTGTACAAAGGAATCAGTAAAGTAAAAAACCGAACCGTAGGTGAGCTCACGATCGAAGCGAGCTAATCCACGAAGTATTAATTTAAATATCCTTACAAAACCTTTTTAGAAAAGGTTATCCAATAAGGAGCATGACAATCTTTTACACATGAACTTTTGGCATCTGGCTCTTTTAGCAGCTTCCCTTTTTACGACCACACTACTTTCTGCACAGAGCAAACCCGTTTATATCAAAACAGTTGCCCAACAAGGAGATGGGGTGTATGTAATGCTGAGTCGTTATAGAATAGATAAGAATTCATGTGCCTTGGCGCAGTTTTATAAAATCAATGGCCTAAAAACAAATGCCGTGATTCAATTGGGCAAAACCTACAAATTGCCCATTCGCCAATACAAATACAACCAAAAATCTATTCGCTCTACGGCCAATATCAAGGATTGGCAAACCGCCAAACAAATAGAACGTTACAATGATTTGATGGTAGAGTTGGGCCTAAAAAGCAGCGATTTTAGGAGAGGCACTTGCGAATTGTGGGTGCCGCATGATTTGAAATATTGCCCCAAGGATGTTAGCCGATTTGTGCCCACCAATCGAAATTTTCCGATTTTTGGAAAAAAATACGCCAATGTGCCGCTCAAGGACAAAACCTTGGCAGGAGCGGTATATTACATTGTATCAGGGCATGGAGGGCCTGACCCAGGGGCAATGGCCAAGTACAATGGCAAATATTTGTGTGAGGATGAATATGCCTATGATGTTTCTTTGCGTCTGGCGCGCAATTTAATAGAACACGGTGCTATTGTGTATTTAATTGTTAGGGATAAGAATGATGGTATTAGAAATACAGAATACCTAAAAGCAGACATGGACGAGCGTTGTTGGCCCAATGATGTGATTCCCGTCTCCCAAAAGCCCCGTTTGTACCAGCGTTCGGATATTGTGAATGAATTGTATGAGAAAAATAGAGCCAGAGGTATCACTTATCAGCGTTTGGTCGAAATTCATGTCGATTCTAGGGTCAAATCCAAGCGCATTGATTTGTTCTTTTATCACCATCCCACCAGCAATTCAGGCAAAAAATTTGCCGACAAATTGCACCAGACCATGAAGAAGAAGTATGCCATCAACCGAAAGTCGGGCGAATATCATGGCGTGGTTACTGCTAGAGATTTGCATACGCTGCGAGAGGTAAAACCTTTGTCGGTTTTTATAGAAATTGGCAATATTCAGAATCCCAATGACCAAAAACGCATTTTGTATCCTAGCAATCGCCAAGCACTGGCCGATTGGTTGGAGGAAGGATTGATGAAGGATTATTAGAGTAATAATCTCAGCATTTGGGTTTAGAAGGGCGTTTCGACCATATTTTTTTGTTCCATCGTACCCGTCATTTTGTACATTTCCCACTCCGTAAAATCCAAGTTGGACTTGAACCCAACACCATTGATGACTTGAGTAGGGGTGGTTATGCGTACTTTTTTGGTAGAATGAATGGTTTTTTCGGTTTTGTTCCAAACCAATTCTTCGGTTTCTAACAATTCATTGCGCTTGTTCCAAATCTTGACCTCATCGCTCAAATAAACCTTTTGCTCTTTTTGAAACTGCTCGGCATAATTAGCAACCATCTTGCTCGTCTGCTGCTGGTGCTCGTTAAAAAAATCAGCATCAATCCCATCTGGAAACACCTGCTTGGGTGTATCTCGGGCGATATAACGCAAAAGCGTAGGAGCATGGATGGCAACCCGTACCACCGCAGAATCACTGTAGAGCAATTCAACCCCTTCCGCTCGTTCTATACCTACTTCATCTTCGAGCTGAATATCTTCCAAGTCTTTTAGTTCGCCACTATCACAAGCAAACAAGAACAAAAAAACAATACCTATTGATGAACAGACGGCAGTAATACGCATAGTTTAGAAAAGTAAATTAGTGAATAAAATCCGTGCAAAATGACCTGTTAACAAATAAAAAAATAGTCCTAATAAATAACGTTTGCAAATTTGGAAATACAGCGATTTAACATTAAGTTTATCAAGAATTAACCAACAATTTTTAACGAAACTCGTAAAAATTATGGAACAACAATGTGTAAAACTCAAGATACCTTTTATCAACACCAAACACCCAAAATAGGTGAATTGAAATATTTTATCACTTTGTTGATTTTTTACTACTATGAAATGGTTAAAGCAACCTTTACTATCCTTTTTTTAGTAGAAAACAGGCAATAACCATTATTTACTTCACACACAAAAAGTAGCCTATGGAAATTCGTAAGCAAGCTGTTAATTTTGATGCTGATGCTAAATTATTAGATTTTATTGATAAGAAGTTAGGAAAACTAGAAACCTTTTACGATAAAATAGTTAGTACCGATGTTTTTCTCAAGCTCGAAAAAACAGGACAGGTGCAGGATAAGATTGCGGAAATCAAGGTTAATGTACCGGGATCTACCTTAATAGTGAAAGAAACAAGCAAAACCTTTGAAGAATCGGTTGATTTAGGTGCGGCTGCATTGCGCCGTCAACTCATCAAATACAAGGAGCAGAAAAAATAATCGAAAAAAAAGCGTTTTTTTTTTGAAAAAGTTTTGTGAAAAGAAAAAAGGTGGTATATTTGCATTCGCTTAGATGGAACAACAACTTGTAAGCAATTTGAAAAAACAGTGTATTACCTTTTTAAGCCGATATAGCTCAGCTGGCTAGAGCAGCTGATTTGTAATCAGCAGGTCGTGGGTTCGAGTCCCTCTATCGGCTCCAAATAGGAAAATTAACGCGAAAGGAAAATACATTCATCAATAACACTATATTAAGTATTATTGAGAAGGGGGTGCGCCGGAGTTGGAGAGCCGGGCCAGACTGTAAATCTGGTGTCTATGACTGAGTAGGTTCGAGTCCTACCACCCCCACCAAAGTTCGCTTAATTGCGGGAGTAGCTCAGTTGGTAGAGCATTAGCCTTCCAAGCTAACGGTCGCGGGTTCGAGTCTCGTCTCCCGCTCAAATATTAAACGATAAGAAGGGAATGGTTCATTCCCTTTATTTGTTTATAAGAATTATTAATTTTTTGACAATTTTGCCAACGTAGCTCAGGGGTAGAGCACCACCTTGGTAAGGTGGGGGTCGGCAGTTCAATTCTGCTCGTTGGCTCCAATGAACTTGACAGAAAAGTAGTATTTCTATTTTACCAAAAAATATTTTACAACCATTTTAATTTATCTAGACTAACCATGGCTAAAGAAACGTTTGATCGCTCGAAGCCCCACGTAAATATTGGTACAATTGGACACGTGGATCATGGTAAGACCACTCTTACTGCTGCAATAACTAATGTTCTAGCAGATGCTGGTCTTGCTGAGAAAAAAGATTACTCATCTATTGATGCTGCTCCTGAAGAAAAAGAGCGTGGTATCACTATTAACACAGCACACGTAGAGTACGAAACTGAGAATCGTCACTATGCACACGTGGATTGCCCTGGTCACGCGGATTACGTGAAGAACATGGTAACTGGTGCCGCTCAGATGGATGGTGCTATTTTGGTAGTAGCTGCTACTGATGGCCCTATGCCTCAAACTCGTGAGCACATCTTGTTGGCTCGTCAGGTAGGTGTACCAAAAATCGTTGTTTTCATGAACAAAGTTGATTTGGTGGATGACCCAGAAATGTTGGAATTGGTAGAAATGGAAGCTACAGAGATTTTGGAATCTTATGGATTCGAGGATTGTACTGTAATTCAAGGTTCTGCTTTGAAAGCATTAGAAGGAGATGCTGAAGCGGTAGCTCAAATCAACGAATTGATGGCTGCTGTAGATGCTGATATTCCATTGCCTGAGCGTGATGTAGATAAGCCTTTCTTGATGCCTATTGAGGATGTATTCTCTATCACTGGTCGTGGTACTGTTGCTACTGGTCGTATTGAGCGTGGTGTTATCAACACAGGTGATGCTGTAGATATCATCGGTTTCATGGAAGATGGTGAAAAATTGACTTCTACTGTAACAGGAGTTGAGATGTTCCGTAAAATCTTAGACCGTGGTGAAGCTGGTGACAACGCTGGTTTGTTACTACGTGGTATTGACAAAGACAAGTTGAAAAGAGGAATGGTTATTTGCAAACCTGGTTCTGTTAAGCCTCACACAAAATTCACTTGTGAAGTATACGTACTAGGTAAAGATGAAGGTGGTCGTCACAAGCCTTTCTTCAACGGATACCGTCCACAGTTTTACTTCCGTACAACTGACGTAACTGGTGCTATCCAACTACCTGAAAACGTAGAAATGGTAATGCCCGGTGATAACTTGACAATTACTGTAGAATTGATCGCTTCTATCGCTATGGAGAAAGGATTGCGTTTTGCTATCCGTGAAGGTGGTCGTACAGTAGGTGCTGGTCAGGTTACTGAAATCTTAGAATAAGAGAGACGCACAAAAGTCTAACTAATATAGGAGGGTTAAGTGGTCAATTACTTAACCCTCTATTTACGGGTGTAGCTCAATTGGTAGAGCATCGGTCTCCAAAACCGAGGGCTGGGAGTTCGAGTCTCTCCACCCGTGCAATTTTTATCAGAATTCATACCAGTAATAATGGATTATATCAAAAGAAGCATGAAAGAACTAACCGAGGAGGTCACTTGGCCAACTTGGGGTGAATTGCAAAAAACTACAGTAGTAGTGATTGCAGGTTCTGTATTCTTGGCGTGCCTAGTTGCATTAATGGACGTAATTTGGGTTAATGTATTAGGGCTTTTATATTAATACAATTCAATTACAACAGTTAAATAAATTAGGTAAAAAAATGGGTGACGTAGAAACCAAATGGTACTGCTTAAGAGTAGTATCAAATAAGGAGCGCAAGATCAAAGAGCGCCTAGATTTAGAAATAGATCGCAGCGGCTGGAGAGATTTAGTTCCTAATATTATTGTTCCTACAGAAAAAGTATACAAAATTCGCAACGGCAAAAAAGTCATTCAAGAGCGTACACTAACTCCGGGATACATTCTTGTTGAAGCTGTTGTAAGAAATACACCCACTGGTATGAAATCATCCCTCAATGGCACTGTCATACAGGCGATGACCTCTATCAAAGACGTGATTCACTTTTTAGGAAAGAAAAATCCTATTCCAATGCGGGATCACGAAATCACCAGAATTTTAAGTAAAGTCGATCAATCTTCAGAAACTGGGGAGTCTATGGCCGATCCTTTCTTAGTAGGAGAGGATGTAAAGGTAACGGACGGGCCTTTCAAAGATTTTCCGGGTGTGGTTAAGATTGTTAATGAAGAGAAGAAGAAATTGACGATTATTACCAAGGTATTTGGTAGAGAAACTGAAGTTGAATTGAACTTTATGCAAGTTGAAAAAAACTCTTAAATATTTGTAAGTAATGGCAAAAGAAGTCGAAACGTTTATCAAGTTACAAGTAAAAGGAGGACAAGCAAATCCAGCACCACCAGTAGGCCCTGCTTTGGGTGCCAAAGGTGTGAACATCATGGAGTTTTGTAAGCGTTTTAACGCCGATACACAAGACAAAATGGGTCAAGTATTGCCTGTCATCATTACTGTATTCAAAGACAAGTCTTTTTCATTCGTGATCAAAACCCCTCCAGCTGCTGTTCAGTTATTGAATGCTGCTGGCCTAAAAGGTGGTTCTGATCAGCCAAACCGTAACAAAGTAGGTTCAGTTACTTGGGATCAAGTAAAGGAAATTGCTGAGGGCAAGATGGCTGACTTAAACTGTTTTACCGTTGAATCAGGAATGAAAATGGTAGCAGGAACAGCACGAAGCATGGGAATCACTGTCTCTGGAGATGCTCCTTGGGAGGCTTAGTAACTATTTAAGCGTTGCAGTATGAAAAGCTGCTAAACAATTCTATTCAAATGTAGACTGCCGCAACCTCAGGTATCTACGTAGAAAATTTAATTATTAAAATGGGAAAAGTTAGTAAAAGAAGAGCAGAAGCTGAAAAGAAAATTGAAGCAGATAAGCTCTATTCCCTAGAGGAAGCAATGGCACTTGTAAAAGAAGTCAATATTGCGAAATTCGATGCATCTGTAGATCTACACATCCGTTTGGGCGTGGATCCTCGTAAAGCTGATCAAAACCTTCGTGGTACGATCACTTTGCCACATGGTACTGGTAAAGAGAAAAAAGTGCTTGCACTTTGTACGCCAGACAAGGAGGAGGAAGCCAAAGCAGCAGGAGCCGACTATGTTGGCCTAGATGAATATCTAGAAAAAATGCAAGGTGGTTGGTTAGATATTGATGTTATCGTCGCAATGGCGAATGTAATGCCAAAGCTTGGTCGTCTAGGTCGAGTATTAGGGCCACGTGGTTTGATGCCTAACCCTAAATCTGGAACAGTAGTAGCTGGTGGGCAGAGTTTAGGCGATGCAGTTAGCTCTATCAAAAAAGGAAAGACCTCTTTCCGTGTAGACAAGTACGGTATTGTACACACTCCAATCGGACGTGTATCATTCAGCCCCGAAAAATTGGTAGATAATGCCAAGGAAGTGTTGACTACACTTACCAAGATGAAACCATCGTCTGCCAAAGGTGTCTACATGAAAAGTATCACAACAGCAACAACTTGTAGCCCTGGTATACCCATTGCTAAGTTGAAATAAACCACTCTTTTGACCAAGCTTTAAAAATTAATTCAAAATGACAAAAGCAGAAAAAACGTCGGTTATTGAAGAGTTGGCGGAAAAATTTGTGGATAGCAAATATTTCTACATTACAGACTGTTCAGAACTTAACGTTGAAACTATAAACAACTTAAGAAGAGATTGTTTTAATCAAGACATCCAACTTAGAGTTGTTAAGAATACTTTGATCAGAAAGGCTTTAGAAAAAGCAGCAGAGAAAAACGAAGAAAATTATGATGATGTATATGGCATCTTAAAAGGATCTTCTGCTTTGATGTTCACAGAAACAGGAAATGCACCTGCTAAGTTGATCAAAAAATTTAGAGAAGACAATGAAAAACCGCTTTTGAAAGCAGCTTTCGTTGAATCTGAAGTATACGTAGGAGACGATCAAATTGATGCTCTAGTAAATATCAAGTCTAAAGAAGAATTGATTGGAGATGTGATCTTGTTACTACAATCGCCTATCAAAAACTTGGTGGGTTCTTTGCAATCAGGAGGCAACACTATCAGTGGCTTGTTGAAAGCATTGGAATCAAGAGGCGAATAAATTTGCTCTGAATAAAGCCGTTGGTTACGGACGGCTTTTTATGGATGGGACAGCCCCGCTTCCACGGTAAAGCCCATTGTAAATATTTTATTTAGAAACTTATTTCCATAAAGGAAACTTAAAATTATCAATAAAAATGGCTGATCTAAATCAATTAGCAGAAGAATTAGTAAACTTAACTGTAAAGGACGTTAAAGAATTAGCGGACATCCTTAAAGAAACTTATGGTATTGAGCCTGCTGCTGCTGCTGTAGCTGTTGCTGGTCCTGCTGCTGCTGGTGATGCTGCTGCTGCTGAACAAACAGAGTTTGACGTAGTATTGAAATCTGCAGGTGCTGGTAAATTGAAAGTAGTTAAAGAAATCAAAACTCTATTGGGTGTTGGTTTGAAAGAAGCTAAAGCTCTAGTAGACGATGCTCCTTGTAATGTAAAAGAAGCTGCTCCTAAAGATGAAGCTGAAAGCTTGAAAGCTGCTTTGGAAGCTGTAGGTGCTGAAGTTGAGTTGAAATAATAAAAAGTTTGGTGCTATACACCTATACTTTTAACAATAAGTGTAGGCTTAGTCATGATTTGTGGCTAAGCCTATTCCGCTATTATTAATCTGACAATTAGTCAGATTTTTCCAGTTTATTTTTTTAGAATGTTTGGGTGCAAGATTTGGTAATCTTCAAGATCAAAACCAATCTTATCAAAATCAGCTATACATTCTATCCTGCGTAGTAACTTTATAAAATTAGCTTCATGTCATCTCTTAGCAATACAAGCCATCGCGGCGCCCCTGAGAATACACGACATAACTTTGGAAAAATTAGGCACGAGGATCAATATCCCGACTTCCTAGAAATCCAAGTGAAATCGTTTCAGGAGTTCTTCCAATTGGAAACTACTCCTGAAAGTCGTGTAGACGAAGGATTATATCAGGTGTTTCAGGAAAACTTTCCGATCACTGATGCCCGCAATATCTTTGTTTTAGAATTTTTGAACTATTTTATCGATCCACCTCGCTATTCTATTGACGAATGCATGGAGCGTGGTTTGACTTATAGTGTTCCCTTAAAGGCAAAATTGCGTCTTTCTTGTAATGATGAAGAGCACGTTGATTTTGAACAAACTGTTCAAGATGTTTTCTTAGGAAACATCCCTTATATGACTCCCAAAGGTACTTTTGTAGTCAATGGTGCCGAGCGTGTTATTGTTTCACAATTGCACCGTTCACCTGGAGTTTTCTTTGGCCAAAGCCGCCACCCCAATGGTACCAAAATTTATTCTGCTCGTGTTATTCCATTTAAAGGGGCATGGATGGAGTTTGCTACCGACATCAACTCGGTCATGTATGCTTACATTGATCGTAAAAAGAAATTTCCTGTTACAACTTTGCTCCGTGCTATTGGTTATGACAGTGATAAAGATATTTTAAACTTATTTGGTTTAGCAGATGAAATTCCAGCAGAACGTGAGGCATTGGAAGCAAATTTAGGACGTAAATTGGCTGCCCGTGTATTGCGTAACTGGACAGAGGATTTTGTAGATGAAGATACAGGCGAAGTGGTATCTATTGAGCGTATCGAAGTAATCTTGGAGCGTGATGTAATTCTGGATGCCAACAACATCGAAGATGTATTGGAGATTGGAGTAGATAGTGTTATTCTACAAAAAGAGGATATAGAGGAAGATTACTCTGTTATTTATAATACCTTACAAAAAGACACTTCTAACTCTGAAATAGAAGCTGTACAACATATCTACCGCCAGTTGCGTGGTTCTGACCCGCCAGATGAAGAAACAGCTCGTGGTATTATTGAGAAATTGTTCTTCTCCGACAAGCGTTATAACTTGGGAGATGTAGGTCGTTACAAAATCAATCGCAAACTTGAATTAAATACAAGTCGTGATGTAAGTGTATTGACCAAAGAAGACATTATAGAAATTGTTACCTACTTGGTTCGTTTAATCAATCAAAAAGCAGAAATTGATGATATTGACCACTTGAGCAATCGTCGTGTACGTACAGTAGGAGAGCAATTGTACTCTCAATTTGGGGTAGGTTTAGCACGTATGGCTAGGACTATTCGTGAGCGTATGAATGTTCGTGATAATGAGGTGTTTACACCAGTTGATTTGATTAATGCGAGAACATTATCTTCTGTAATCAACTCTTTCTTTGGAACCAGCCAATTGTCTCAATTCTTAGACCAAACCAATCCATTATCAGAAATTACGCACAAACGTCGTATTTCTGCACTTGGACCAGGCGGTTTATCTAGAGAGCGTGCAGGTTTTGAGGTACGTGACGTTCACTACTCACACTATGGCCGCTTGTGTACGATTGAGACACCAGAGGGGCCCAATATTGGATTGATTTCTACTTTGTGTGTACACGCAAAGATCAACAAAATGGGTTTCATTGAGACTCCTTATCGTCCTATTGTAGAAGGCACACGTGTTGATTTTGAAAATGCACCACAGTATTTATCTGCCGAGCAAGAGGATTACAAAATCATTGCTCAAGCCAATGCAAAGCTCAATACCAAAGGAGAATTTGCTACCGATCGAATCAAATGTCGCCAGCATGGTGATTTCCCTGTATTGGCACCCGAAGAAATCGAATTTATTGATATTTCTCCGAACCAAATTGTGGGGGTATCTGCTTCTTTGATTCCGTTTTTATCTCATGATGATGCCAACCGTGCCTTGATGGGCTCGAACATGCAGCGTCAGGCAGTACCATTATTAAAGCCACAATCTCCGATTGTAGGAACAGGACTAGAGGGCAAAGTTGCTCGTGACTCTAGAATGTTAATCAATGCAGAAGGAGACGGAGTAGTTGATTATGTAGATGCAACCAAAATTGTTATCAAATACGATCGCACCGATGAGGAAAGAGCGGTATCATTTGATGATGATTATACGACTTATAACCTAGTCAAGTTTAGAAGAACCAACCAAAACTCTTGTATCAACCTGAAGCCGATTGTGGCCAAGGGAGAGCGTGTACATTTGGGCAAAGTATTGTGCCAAGGCTATGCAACTCAAGATGGAGAATTGGCCTTAGGACAAAACTTGAAAGTAGCTTTTATGCCTTGGAAGGGGTATAACTTTGAGGATGCTATTGTATTGTCAGAGCGTGTTGTACGGGAAGATATTTTTACTTCATTGCACATTGAAGCATTTGAGGTAGATGTTCGTGATACAAAACTAGGTGAAGAGGAGTTTACCAATGATATTCCAAACGTAAGTGAGGATGCTACCAAGAACTTGGATGAGAATGGATTGATTCGCATTGGAGCTTGGATCAAAGAGCGTGATATTATTGTTGGAAAAATTACTCCTAAAGGGGAATCTGACCCAACACCAG
>CAYULH010000005.1:50151-71349 GCA_964445645.1 uncultured Aureispira sp.
ATTATTGCGTGCTATCTTTGGAGACAAAGCTGGTGATGTAAAAGATGCTTCACTCAAGGCTTCACCTTCTACCAAAGGGGTTATTATTGACAAACGCTTATTTAAGCGTGCTAAGAAAGACAAAGTCCAAAAAGCAAAGGACAAAAAACTATTGTCTGACTTAGATAGTGCTTTTGATAGCCAAGTTGGTAAATTAAAAAATCAATTGGTAGAAAAATTGTTGCTCTTGTTAGAAGGCAAAACTTCTAATGGAATCAAATCTATCTACAATGAACAATTGATTGCCAAAGGGGCACACTTTACAGAACAAGGCTTGTCAGATATTGATTACAATGCTGTAGACTATTCTAGTTGGACAGAGGATGACAAAACCAACCAAATGGTTCGTCAATTGTTGCACAACTACAGCATTAAGGTCAATCAAATTATTAGTGATTACAAGCGTGATAAGTTTGCTATTACTATTGGTGACGAATTACCAGCAGGTGTATTAAAATTAGCTAAGGTTTATCTTGCTAAGAAACGTAAGTTGAAAGTAGGAGATAAATTAGCTGGTCGTCACGGTAACAAAGGTATTGTTGCTAGAATTGTACGGGATGAAGATATGCCTTATTTAGAGGATGGAACGCCAATGGATATTATCTTGAATCCACTGGGGGTACCTTCTCGTATGAACCTTGGGCAAATTTTTGAAACCGTATTGGGTTGGGCTGGTGAAAAGCTAAACATGAAGTTTGCCACGCCTATTTTTGATGGAGCCAAATCGGATAAAATCAACGAATTTGTACAAGAAGCAGGCTTGCCTTACTTTGGACAAACCTACTTGTACGATGGGGAGACTGGTGACCGTTTCCACCAAGAAGCCACGGTAGGAGTTATCTATATGTTGAAACTAGCGCACATGGTTGATGATAAAATGCACGCGCGTTCTATTGGCCCCTACTCGCTTATTACGCAGCAGCCATTGGGTGGTAAAGCACAGTTTGGTGGACAGCGTTTTGGTGAGATGGAAGTGTGGGCACTAGAGGCATTTGGTGCTGCTAGTATCCTGCAAGAATTGTTAACGATCAAATCAGATGATATTATTGGTCGTGCCAAAGCTTATGAAGCAATAGTAAAAGGAGATAACTTACCACAGGCTAGTATTCCTGAATCATTCAATGTATTGGTACACGAATTACGTGGTCTAGCTTTAGAAATTAAGTTTGAATAAAACCTATTTCGAGCAAATAAGTAAGTTAAATTTTGACTGCTTTATCCAAATAAAAAACCTTTCAGGGCCTAAAATCCCTGAAAGGTTTTAGCGATTAAATTTTCCAGTGCTCTTCGAACGGTACTAGCAGATTATAAAATTAAATAGATATATGCCTTTTAAGAAGAATTATAACACGAAGTCCAAACCACAATTTGATTCTATCGTATTGAGTTTGGCTTCTCCAGATGCCATTTTAGAGCGTTCTTATGGTGAGGTACTAAAACCTGAAACCATCAATTACCGCTCTTACAAACCAGAACGTGATGGATTATTCTGTGAGCGCATCTTTGGTCCTGTAAAGGATTACGAGTGCTACTGTGGTAAGTATAAGCGTATTCGTTATAAAGGTATCGTGTGTGATCGCTGTGGAGTAGAGGTAACAGAGAAGAAAGTGCGTCGCGAACGCATGGGACACATTAAGTTAGTAGTACCAGTAGTACATATTTGGTACTTCAAATCTTTGCCCAATAAGATTGGTTATTTATTGGGGTACTCTTCCAAGAAATTGGAAACGATTATTTACTATGAGCGTTATGTGGTAATCCAACCGGGCGTTATTGCCGACCGTGAAATCAATGGTAGTTTAGCCAAAGATTTGATAACCGAGGAGGAATACCTTGATATTATGGAATCGTTGCCAAAAGACAACCATTTGTTGCCAGACGACGATCCGAATAAATTTATTGCCAAAATGGGTGCCGATGCTGTACGTGCTTTGTTGAGCCGTATGGAATTGGACAAAATTGCTTATGAATTGCGCCACAAGGCAGCTACAGAAAACTCTCAGCAACGTAAGTCTGAAGCATTGAAGCGTTTGCGTGTAGTAGAAGCATTCAGAGATGGCCAAAAACGTATGGAAAACCGTCCAGAATGGATGGTTATTGAATACTTGCCTGTAATTCCACCAGAATTGCGTCCTTTAGTACCATTAGATGGTGGCCGTTTTGCAAGTTCGGATATGAACGACTTATACCGCCGTGTAATTATTCGTAACAACCGTCTAAAACGCTTGTTGGAAATCAAAGCCCCTGAAGTGATTTTGCGTAACGAAAAACGTATGTTACAAGAGGCCGTTGATTCCTTGTTTGATAACTCGCGTAAATCTAATGCCGTAAAGGCCGAGGGTGGACGTGCCTTGAAATCACTTTCTGATGTATTAAAAGGAAAGCAAGGACGTTTCCGTCAAAACTTGTTGGGTAAACGTGTGGATTACTCTGGTCGTTCTGTAATTGTAGTAGGGCCTACGCTCAAATTGCACGAATGTGGTATTCCCAAAGGAATGGCGGCAGAGCTGTTCAAACCTTTTGTTATCCGCAAATTGATTGAACGTGGTATCGTAAAAACAGTAAAATCTGCTAAGAAATTAGTTGATCGAAAAGACCCCGTTATTTGGGATATTTTGGAGAACGTACTCAAAGGGCATCCCGTGATGCTCAACCGTGCTCCTACACTGCACCGTTTGTCTATTCAGGCATTCCAACCAACATTGATTGAGGGTAAGGCGATTCAATTGCACCCCTTAGTTTGTTCGGCATTTAATGCGGATTTTGATGGTGACCAGATGGCCGTACACGTACCACTTGGAAACCAAGCAATTTTGGAGGCTCAAATGTTGATGCTATCTGCACACAATATGTTGAACCCTCAAAATGGTACACCTATTACACTACCTTCACAGGATATGGTTTTGGGCTTGTACTATTTGACCAAAGAAAAACGCAGTACCGACGAAATCAAAGTAAAAGGAGAAGGGCGTTCGTTCTACTCTGCCGAAGAGGTAATTATTGCCTACAATGAAGACAATATTGATCTTCATGCCATTATTAAGGTACGTGCTCGTACAGAGGATGAATTTGGTAATTTGGTATATGACAAGCGTATAGAAACAACAGTAGGACGTGTGTTATTTAATGAAAAAGTACCAGAAACTGTACCGTTCATTAATCAAGAATTGTCTAAGAGAAACTTGAAAAAAGTTATTTCTGGCATCTTGAAACGTACCAATACAAGTACTACTGCCAAGTTTTTGGATGATATTAAAGATATGGGTTTCTATTGGGCCTATCGTGGAGGATTATCCTTCAACTTGCCTGATTTGATTACACCATCTGTACGTCAAGATCGTTTGGAAGCTGCTCATGAAGAAGTTCAGGATATTTGGAACAACTACAACATGGGATTGATTACCAATAATGAGCGTTACAACCAAATTATTGATGAGTGGACACAAGCAGATACACTTATTACCAATACCTTGATGGATGAAATGGCGGCACACAAACAAGGGTTTAACTCGGTATACATGATGTTGGATTCTGGTGCTCGTGGTTCTAAACAACAAATTAAGCAGTTGTGTGGATTGCGTGGATTGATGGCCAAACCAAGAAAATCAGGTGATACTGGAGGGGCAATTATTGAAAACCCCGTATTGGCAAACTTTGTACAAGGTTTATCAGTATTAGAGTACTTTATCTCTACACACGGTGCGCGTAAAGGTTTGGCGGATACGGCTCTAAAAACAGCCGATGCAGGTTATTTGACTCGTCGTTTGGTAGATGTAGCTCAAGATGTAGTTATTAATATTGACGATTGTAACACCTTGCGTGGTATTACTCGTTCTGCTTTGATTGAGAATGACAAAGTTATTCAATCATTGAGCGATCGTATTGAGGGACGTTATCCTTTGAACGATGTATATCATCCTGAAACAGGAGAATTATTGGCAAGCCGAGAGGATGTAATTTCTAGTGCTACGGCAAAACTAATAGAGGAAGCAGATGTAGAAACTATAGTGGTTCGTTCTGTACTAACTTGTGAGGCCAAGCGTGGTGTTTGTCTCAAGTGTTATGGCAAGAACTTAGCTACAGGTCGTTTGGCCGAGCGTGGAGATGCGGTAGGAATCATTGCTGCCCAGTCTATTGGTGAACCCGGTACTCAGTTGACCTTGAGAACCTTCCACGTAGGTGGTACGGCTTCTTATACGGTAGAAGAGTCTAGCTTGGTATCTAAATTTGAAGGTCGCATCGAGTTTGACGGTGTTCGTACAGTAGATTATGTAGACGAAGAAAAAGGAACGTCTAATCCTATTGTTATTTCTCGTTCTGGTGAGGTGCGTATTATTGATACCAAAACCAATCGTGTACTTTCTTCTAATTATATTATGTATGGTGCGGCTCTATTTGTGGAGGATGGTGCTATTATTAAGAAAGGAGATAAAATCTGCGAATGGGATCCCTATAATGCTTCTATCATCACGGAGTTTGATGGATTTATTGAGTTTGAGAATGTTATTGAAGGTAAGACTTACCGTGTAGAGCGTGACGAACAAACAGGACATGAGCAGTTTGTGGTTATCGAATCTAAGAACAAAAAGCAAGTGCCTGCTATCAAGATTCTAGATGCTGCAGGTGATACTTTACGTTCATACAACGTTCCTGTAGGTGCATTCATTGATGTGTCAGATGAGCAAAAAGTTGTTAAAGGACAATCTATTGTGAAGATTCCTCGTGTGATGGGTAAGATTCAGGATATTACGGGTGGTCTACCCCGTGTAACGGAATTATTCGAGGCACGTAAGCCTTCTACGCCTGCTGTAGCAACAGAAATTGACGGGGTAGTGAGCTTTGGACGTATCAAGCGTGGTAATCGTGAATGTATCATAACTGCTAGAGATGGTCAAAAACGCAAATACCTAATTGGTCTTTCACGCCACATTCTGGTACAAGAAGGAGACTTTGTACGTGCGGGTATGCCTTTATCTAATGGTAATATTGCGCCACATGATATTTTATCTATTGAAGGGCCATTTTCGGTACAACAGTACTTGGTAAATGGTGTACAAGAGGTTTATCGTGCACAGGGTATTACCATTAATGACAAACATATTGAGGTAATTGTGCGCCAGATGATGCGTAAGGTTCAAATCTTGGATGCTGGAGATACGCGTTTCTTAGAAAAAGAAGCTGTACTGAAGAGTGATTTCATGGAAGAAAACGAAGACATCTATGATAAATTAATCGTAGAGGATGCTGGTGGTTCTACCAAGATTCTTGCTGGTATGTTGATTACAGAACGTCAATTCCAAGAAGAAAAAGCATACCTCAAACGCAATGATCGCAAAGTATTGCAAGCACGTCCTGCAATACCAGCTACTGCCAAACCATTGTTGCAAGGTATTACCAAGTCTTCTTTGGGAACTAAGAGCTGGATTTCGGCTGCTTCTTTCCAAGAAACAACTAAAGTATTGAGCACAGCCTCTATTTCAGCTGCTGCCGATCACTTGCAAGGTTTGAAAGAAAACGTTATTGTAGGTAAGAAAATACCTGCTGGAACAGGGTTGAGACATTACGAAAACCTTATTGTAGCCGACATGGAAAAAATGGAAGCTATTGAGGCCAAACGTCGTGCCGAGGAAGCTGCTGCCGAGGAAGAAATTACCATTGGTGAATAAAATGAACTACTGCAACTGATTGTAGTTGCCCGAAATACAAAGCATCTCAACTATTGATAAGTTGGGATGCTTTTTTTATTTGCATAAAAATGAAAGAGCTACAAAAAAAGGCTGCCAAGCAAAAATACTCGGCAGCCTAATAAATTTTATTACCTAGTTAGCTGTAGCTTATTTTTTAATAAACTTGACAGGATTAGATACATATCCCTCTCCTTCAACAGAGATGTAGTACATACCCGTTGGCAAGTCAGCAATATTGATTTGAGCATTGCCATCAAAGCTGTTGACATCATTCAATACTTTTACAGGAATACTGCTGCTGTTAAAGATGGTGATAGAAACATTGCCAGGTATTTCTGGGCTATCCCAACTTACGGCTACTTGTGTGGTGGCAGGGTTGGGGCTTACGTTTAGGCGCAATGGAGTAAAGATACCACAAAGACGACGAGGATTGATTTCACGACAAAATTCACGTTTGCATACCTTACCACTAGCTGTAGTACGTGTTACACTCATACAAAGTACAAAACTATTATTGCGGTGTGGGAAACTGAAAGAACTAGTGCCTGTTGAAGTACCTATATAACTCCCATCAATATACCAATTGATACGATCACAATCATCTTCTACACCTGTGGGGTAAACAATATCATTGGGGCAGTCTTCTCCGTAAAGAAAATTCATAAAACCACTAAAGAAGTCTTCATCGCACTGGCAACCACAATCAGGAAGTGTTGTAGTGAGTGTACCATTATCACATGCTACACCAGCACTATTAGACACAGAATAACTAGTGGTAATATTACTGCCACAAGAACCATTTGGAACAAAAGTTACACTGTAAGAAGTAGCGCCTGTTAGAGTAATGGTACTTGGAGAGAATGTGCCACAAGGGCTAGATAAACTGACAGAGCCAGAAGTAGCAGAAGTGGTAATAGTGTAAATATAGTTGCCGTCTGGATCACACTCTAGTTGACTACTGCGAACCGTAGCACAAGGAAGTGTTTTGCGAGACTGCAAACAGAAATTATCAAAAGCAATATAACGTGCTCCATTGATACTGCTATTATCACTATGGGTAATAAAGAAGTGAGTCATACCACCAGCAGGAAAACCAGCAGCATCCGAATCAATAAGAACAGTTTGTTGTGTTTTGGTACTACTACAATTGCTGCTATTGACGGGAACGGTACCCAATAATACGGTATTGGCAGTTCCAAACAAGGCCATATTGCTAGGCGTGTAAGCCCCTGTAGGATTAGCACTATAACCACCAGAAGCATTATTGATACCATAAGCTGCAATTTCTACATTGCCCCAACCTCCTAAACAAGCTACATCAAATGTTAATTGATACATACCTGTATTGGGTAGAATAGTAGAGGCTAACTCTGTTTGGAAACCTTCTCTGTAAGTAGTTCCTCCGCCAGCATAGTTGGCAATCCAACAACTTGCATAATCACCAGTAGCAGGGTTCGGTGTAGAATAACCAGCAGGTGCATAAGTAGCAGGATAATAATCGGCATAACTCAATCCCGAACCATTCCAGATGCGATCAAAACCTGTTGCCAAGTGAATATCTTGGTGAGAAGTAGTTGGTACGCCATCTTCTATATCTCCATTTACTACCCAACTAGCAGGACAGTTATCAGAGGTAGGAACAGGCATACAAAAGTTATCAAAAGCTGTGTATATGGCACCATTTATTGATGAATTGTCACTGTGTGTAACAAATACATGGGTCATACCGCCTGCTGGAAAACTAGCAGCATTAGTATTGATGGTAAAGCTATGATTGGTCTTTGTATTGCTACAAGTAGCAGCACTAATAGGAACAATACCAATTAATTGAGTATTAGCTGCTCCAAATAGACCCAAGTTGCTAGGTGCAAATGCCCCTGTAGGAGCGTTGGGGGCATCCCCATTGCTTGGATTATGTAAAGCATAAACGGCTACTTCAGAATTGCCCCAGCCACCCAAACAAGCTACATCAAATGTCAGGGTATAAGTACCTGTATTGGCTGGAACGGTGAGATCCAATTCGGCTTGGAAACCTTCTCTGTAGGTAGTTCCTCCACCTGCATAGTTGGCAATCCAACAGCTTGCATAGTCACCAGTAGCAGGGCTAGGTGTAGGATAACCAGCAGGTGCATAAGTGGCAGGGTAGTAATCGGCCCAACTACCTGGTGCCCAAATACGACTAAATCCAACAGCATTGCCAATATCTTGGTGAGAAGTAGTGGGTGTACCATTTTCTAAATTACCATTGGTAAATATACTGTTAGGACACTTTGATAGCTGTCCTTGAGCAGAAAATATTGTTACAAAATAACAAGTAAATAAAATTGATAAAAATCTCATGTTTTTACTTTAAAATAAATTAATTGGATTAAATAGTTTAAATATGGCAAGGATAGACCTCACCTAATTTATAGAGTGAATAGGTAATAAAATTCTACGGTCAAAGTGGGACAATACAGCGGCTGTATTTTATCATTGATTAGATAAAACGAGCCAAAGAATAACCACTCAATAAGGGGCTATTGAAATGTATAGAATGGCAAAATAGAGTGTTGAAATTTATGCTTGTAAGGGGGCAGCAAGGGGAATGTTGAAGTCTTTAGTTTTAGGTTTGGGGCAATAATTTAGTGTTTGAATTAATTGAATACAAATATACAAAAAAAAGTAGAGGAATCAAAGTTTTTAGTTTTGTTTTTGATGAAAATGTGTTGTTTTTTTATTTCTATATAGACGTTTTTATTTTGTTAAGCGATGATTAAGGTGGTGTTACCTAATTTTATTTTGTAAAATAGTTTTTAGGCTAATTTTAAAACTTGTGTTTACACCTCTAGTTAAAACAAAAAATGGGATTTACCAATTTTAGTAAATCCTATGAATTCTCAACAATACAAATCCACTATTGCTTGATAATTTTGACAGGATTGTGTGCCTTGTAATGGCGCCCAATAAACTCCAGAAGGCAAATCATGTATATCCAATTGGACACTTCCATCCTAGCCATTGATGGCATTTAAATGTTTGGATCATACACCTTGAATCTTGTACAATTATAGGGGGGCATGCTCCTGTCGGTCATGATTAGGATTATAAACGCCATAGACCGCAATTTCGGCGTTTCCCCAGCTAACCAAGCAGGCAATGTCAACATTAAGGTCATAATCACCAGAATTGGCGGCCATTGGTAACTAGATTATTGGGGCAAGTAGATTGTGCCTTGGAAGAAAATAAACCTACTCTCCAGAGTAGCAGCAGTAAAAACAAAGGTTTCATAGTCAAAAATTAAAAAAGTTAGTTAAGCAAGGGCAAAACAATGCCATTACGATATAGTGTTCGTTTCTAATTCTGTGAGAATAATAGACATAGCAAGGGGGAGTAAGTAGGAATAAAAAATCCAGCTAAAGTTCAATACCTTAGCTGGATGTACACTTTATGATAGTGTTATGTGGTAGTTTAGAATGTTGCCACCTCTTCTGAAGTGGGCATCCAAACATATAAATCTTGAACAGTAGGTTGTTGTACTTTTTGGCTCAAGTTGCGGTTGCCATACCAGCCTCCATTACCTTTACAACCTTTGCGCTTTTTGTAAGGGCTGCTGCCACAAGAAGCCATGGCGCCTAAACAAAAAACAGTGATTAATAGTAGAATTAGATTTTTCATGTCAAAATTGTTTTTGGTGAATGGTTATAAATTCATCTCTAAATGGAAACTATATCGGTTTATAGCTTGAATTGTTAAAATGTAACCTTAATAACGACATTTTTTTTGGGAAAGGTAATAAATCAGCACAATTATCGCTTAGAAGGCTTCATATATCTTAGATATTATTCATTTTTTGAGAGAATAAATAAATTGTTTTGTTTATACAAGCTAAAAACAAAAAAATCCAGCAAGAAGCCATAGCCCCTTGCTGGATTGTAATCCTAAACTAATTATGGGTAAAAACACCCTAATACCCCAATTTCATATCCTCCAATGCAGCCGCTTTTACAGCTTTGGCTACTTTGTAAGCCACCACTTCATCCAGTGCAGGAGGGATAATCATATCCCTGCTCGGGTGAGAAATACTATCGGCAATGGCATAAGCAGCCGCCAATTTCATATTGGGTGTGATTTGTTTGGCACGAGCATCCAATGCCCCTCTAAAGATACCGGGAAAGCCCAGTACATTGTTGACTTGGTTGGGCAAATCACTGCGGCCAGTGCCTACAATAGCAGCCCCACCCGCATAAGCCTCATCAGGCATAATTTCGGGATTAGGATTGGCTAGGGCAAAAATGATAGAATCTTTGGCCATGGTTTGGATGTCTGCTCTGTCTAGCAAGTTGGGCATACTCACCCCAATAAATACATCAGCCCCAACAATGGCATCTTTGAGCGTCCCTTTTATATTATCTCTATTAGAAAAGCCAAGGGAGCGTCTTTTGTGCAGGTTCAAATTATCTCTGTCTCGATGAACAATTCCTTTGCTATCGCAAATAATTAGGTCTTTTACAGGCACACAAGCACTGTTATCGGAGCCATGTTCTACACAACGCAACAATTTGGCAATAGCCAGCCCTGCAGCGCCAGCACCATTGATGACAATTTTTAAGTCTTTGAGCTGTTTGCCTACTAGTTTGGCGGCATTGATGAGTGCGCCCAATACCACAATGGCAGTACCATGTTGGTCATCGTGAAAAACAGGAATGCCCAAATCTTGCAGGCGTTCCTCCACTTCAAAGCTTCTAGGAGCGGCAATATCCTCTAGGTTAATCCCTCCAAATACAGGTGCAATTCTACGTACCGTTTCTACGATTTCATCTACATCTTGTGTATTCAAACAAATCGGAAAGGCATTGATTTGTCCAAAACGGCGAAACAGCATAGCCTTGCCCTCCATAACAGGCAGAGAAGCTTCTGCCCCCAAATTGCCCAATCCCAATACAGCCGAACCATCGGTGACGATAGCTACACAATTGCCTTTCATGGTGTAATCCCAAACCGCTTCAGGATTTTTTTCGATTTCTAAACAGGGAGCGGCTACCCCCGGAGAATATACCAAGGAAAGGTGTTCCTGAGTACGCACATCCATTTTAGTACGAATACCAATTTTTCCTTTTAAGTAGCGATGCAGATGCAAAGAGCCTTCAGAGTAATCCATAAGTTAATTTATTTTTGATTAAAAACTATAGGGAAGCATCATGCGCCTCAACCTATACCACGAGTTTGTACCTTTGGCTACAAGCCTAATTCTAAGGTAAACTAATTTTGTCAATATAGTTTCTTTTAAAGGGGGAAACATTTATCAAAGGCATAGAGGAAGGACAAGCGTGCGAAATAAGATGGTTTTTGGTGCAATAGTATCTTCAAAATACTGTATTTTGATAGACACTTCCTTATAAAATATTCTATGAAAATATCAAACAAAACCTTATTAGACGATCACTTGACAGAAGATGCAGCATCAAAAGTATATGCTAAACCTTGGCTCTTAGTTGTATTTGTAGCTACCTTTGGGTTGGGTATATTGAGTGCCTACTGTAGACCCTATTTTAATATAGATGGCATCCATTGGGAGGCTATAGTCTCTATGGTGGTTTTAGTGACACTTAATGTAGTCTGCTTGATGCTTATTAGTACAGATAAACGAAAGGGCTATGGTTGGTTTTATAGTATACTTACCTTGTTGCTTTGGACGGGCTATGTATTAGGTTGGAGTTTTGTTAATGGTGATTTTATGGAAGATCTGATAGGCGTAGGTACAATGACGGCCATTGTTGCTATACTGATAGGAATGGTCGTGTTTTATTATCAAAACCGAAGCAAAAAATCTTTCTAGTCCCGAATAAAATGAGCAAATTCATAAAAAAACAATTCTAGCTGGCTCATATTCTCATAAAAAAACTCAAAAGTACGGGGCCAAGTGCGCTTATCATGAATAGAAACGCCCTCCAATTCTACATAAGCACGGCTCACAAATCTGCCCGGTGCCAATTCGTAATTGGGATCCAATATAGCATTGGGCAGATACTGCGTTTTTAGAATCGTCTCCAAACTCCACAACTTATCATAATAATACTCCTTATACAATTCCTCCTTGCTCTCAATATCAATAGAAACCTGTGCAAGCTTGGTGGTAAAGGTAAATTTGAGTACCAGCTCCTTGATTTTGGTATTGTACAAGAGCCACTTTCTGGGGTACTGCTGCCCAAAAGTTGTCCAAAACTCCTGTCGAATTTGTTTGCTCTCCTCTTTGTTAAACATCGTTATAATCTTATCAAACTACCCCAACTACTGCCATTCCCAAGCCGAACCATAGACCCCGTGTGCATCCACATAATCCAAAAAGTCCCGATAAAAAGCAGCACTAGCCAGCGTCGCACTATCTCCAATAATAATTAATTTTTTCTTGGCCCTAGTCATGGCCACATTCATACGCCTAGTATCTTTTAAGAAGCCAATTTCGCCTTTGTCATTGGAACGCACCAATGAAATATAAATCACATCCCGTTCCTGCCCCTGAAAAGCATCAATAGTATTGACCTCAATATCTGCATCAGGAAAATGGTCAAAATCATGAACAATAGCCTCCTGAATTTTTAAAACTTGCTCTCTATACGGCGAGATAATGCCAATAGATATGTCCTGTTGGCCCAATATAACGAGCAAATTATCCAAGTGTTGGCGCAAAACAAAATACTCCTCCAAGTTGTACGAACTCTGCGATTCGGGGTTGATTTGTTCCTCAAAACCACAGCCAGCCGTGTCTATAAATTCCATAGGAGGGCTGGGTGTACCATCCGATAATTGGAGTTGCCAATCGGCCACAGCCTCTGCTGCTTGGAGTTGGTTGTGATAAAATTGCGTGTTGGAAAAGCCCATGATTTTGTGGTGCATTCTGTATTGAGTGTCCAGCAAGTTGACCTGTTCCAAGCGTTGCACGGCCTTTTCTAGCAAGGTAACACTCAAGCCCTCTTGGGCTGCCTTGCGGCTTTTGACGGTGGGGGGCAACTGAAAAGGGTCGCCTGCAAACACCACTTTTTGAGCTTTGATAATAGGAATCCAAGTAGCAGGTTCTAGTGCTTGAGCCGCTTCGTCAATAATGACGGTATGAAATTGCATTTTCTCAATATAACGCCCCACAGAACCCACCAAGGTACTACAAATGACATCTGCCTCTTTTAGCGTTTTATCTATGATATAATCTTCCAGCATTTTGGCCTGCTGCATGAGCTCTCGGGCAGCATGGTAATTATTGCGCCTATCTGCCCGTTCCTGTGCGCCAAATTTTCGCTTAAATCGCTCGGCATCCCGTCTTAATTTAGCCGCTTCAATTTTCATGTTTTTAACCTCCTGAATTTCAGGAAGGGTTTGCAAAATACCCTCTATGGTGTGCTGCAGCAAATCCTCATCTACCCGCGAGACATTACCAATACGAACGACATTTAGGCCAGCAGTGGCTAGTTTTTCGGTGAGCAGGTCGGTAGCCGAGTTAGAAGGCGCACAAACCAAGATGGGCGATTCGTGTTTGATGAGTTGCTGAATGGCCGCCACCAAGGTAGTGGTTTTGCCAGTACCGGGAGGGCCGTGAATGACGGCCACATCCTCGGCCGATAAAATTTGCTGCACGGCTTTATTTTGAGAACGATTGAGCTGTGGCAATTCATAAGCGTGGTGTTCTTTGTCAAAATGGGCTGGTTTTTTGCCCAGCAAAATATCACGCAATTCGGCCAAACGATCATTTTTGGCATTTTTAACCATTTTTACAGCCCGTTCCATTTCTATGTAGCTGCGCTCATCAAAATCGAGCTGAATGCCAATTTTGCCCCCCATAATCCAGCGGGGCAATTGGGTGCCATACAAGATGATTTTCATTCTATTTTTCTTAATAAAATAAATCACCCCTTTTTCTACAGGACTATCCACCACTGCTTTTTCAGAAAAAATACTGACAACTTGCCCTGCTCTAAATTTGTGGGCTTGCTCCAAGTGTTTGGTGCGTTCTACCACGATAAAAGGATGCTCGCCCAGACTCCATCCCGTTTGTTCTACTTGCACAGGATACCAACAAGCACCTTTTTCAACTCGTTGTTGAATACTTAATTCCTTCAACAAACGTTCATACTGTAAACTTTCTTCTTTTTTTTCGAGGCTCAAGGCGTGCAGCACTTGTTCTAGTTCTTTTTGTGTAGTCATATATATATGAGAATACTGAAAGAGATATTAGTGTATTAAGGTGCTTTAGGCAACTTTTTTGTAGTGCAAGGATAACAATACCTACCTTGGCAAGGTAACAGTTTTAGTGCATAGGAGTTTGATGCCAATCAAGATAAAGAAATCCTATTATGAGCTACATTCTACAAAATGAATTAGAAAAGCACTATATAAAATGTTATTTTGAGCCAGAAAGTAAGTTTTTTTCTTAGAAAAGTGCCACTTTTATCCCAACTTATCCTTGTTATGAGGTATACAACTAACAAGGACTATTTTTATTTTAGGAAGTTGTAGAGCTAATTTTGCAACTTTTATACAAAACTTTAGAACATTGAATTTCTTCTTCCATCTAGGGCGTTATCTGTTGTTTATTAAGAACATGTTTGCTCGTCCAGAGAAGCTTTCCATGTATTGGAAAGAGACCACCCGCCAGATGATTGATATTGGTATTGGCTCTTTGGTTATTGTAGGTTTGGTTTCTGTTTTTATTGGAGCAGTAACAGCCGTACAGTTTGCTTACCAATTAGGCGGCTCTTCTATCCCCAAGTATTACATTGGTTATATTGTACGAGATATTATGATTATTGAGTTGGCTCCTACCTTTACGTGCTTGGCACTGGCCGGCAAAGTAGGCTCTAATATAGCCGCCGAACTGGGGGGAATGCGCCAAAAAGAGCAGATTGATGCCTTGCAGGTTATGGGGGTAGACACAACTGCCTACTTGGTGCTGCCCAAAATCATTGCCGCTTTGGTGGTGATTCCGATGTTGGTGGTCATTTCTGCTTTCTTGGGTATGGGAGGTGGTTACTTGGCCTGTACTTTTGGTAATTTGATTTCGGATGCCGAGTTTATGCAAGGGCTGCGTGCCTTCTTTGATCCTTATAATATTTGGATGATGGAGGTAAAGGCATTTGTATTTGCTTTTTTATTGACTTCTGTTTCTTGTTATCAAGGATTTTTTGTGACAGGAGGAAGTATTGAATTAGGGCGTGCAAGTACTAGTGCCGTGGTAATTAGTAATATCTTAATTCTATTGGCGGATTATGTACTAGCTTTATTGTTAACCTAATTATCTGTACAGCACTGCTGGATTTGACAAAAAATGTTCAAACACTTACTATGATTCGCATAGAAAACATAAAAAAACAATTTGGAGACCAAGAGGTCTTAAAAGGCATTACGACTGTTTTTGAGAATGGAAAAACCAATTTGATTATTGGCAAATCGGGCGCAGGAAAAACAGTAATGCTCAAAATATTGGTGGGCTTGCTCAAACCTACTACTGGCTCGGTTTGGTATGGCGATGTACATTTTAGTGCATTGAATGCCAAACAAATGAAAGCGATTCGTACAGAAATGGGTATGCTTTTTCAAGGATCAGCACTATTTGATTCTATGACGGTAGAGGAAAATGTGCGCTTCCCGCTGGATATGTTTACCAAGATGACCCCAAAAGAAAAATCTATGAAAGTAGATGAAACCTTGGAGCGTGTGGAACTGGTAGGAAGCAATAATAAATACCCTTCAGAGGTCAGTGGGGGGATGCAAAAAAGGGTAGGTATTGCACGGGCCATTATCCTTGATCCCAAATATTTGTTCTGTGATGAACCCAACTCTGGTTTGGATCCAACTACTTCAATGAAAATTGATGAATTGTTGAGAAATATTACCAGAGAAAACCAAATGACTACCGTTATCAATACGCACGATATGAGTTCGGTAATGGAAATTGGGGACAACATCAATCTATTGCATTTGGGGGAGTTGGCTTGGGTGGGCAACCACAGCGAAGTTATGCAAAGTGACAATGAATTGTTACAAGATTTTATCTTTGCTTCTCCTTTCTTAAAACGTCTTAGAGATGCAGCCAAACGTGGTGGTGCCCGTTAGTCAAAATGGCACAGAATGAAAAAAAAGGTTCAAAACGAGTTATATTACCCTTTTTTAGTTGTGTAAAATTTTGGCTATAGCTGCTTTAAATCTTGGATTGATATTTGATGCTGTATAAAATGACATAAATTATTATCTGGCAGTATGTTACACAAGAAAATGGTATGGTTCGATTAATTGTATTACTCACTTCTTCCGTAATTTTATCTCTGTTTTGTGCTTCCAATTTGCTTGCACAAACAGCTGCCCCCGCCGATGATTACATCCACTCTACTCCCAAACAGATTGCTCAATCTACACGCTTTGTGGTCTACTACACAGGCGATACACAAAAAGATTTAGAAAACCCCAATTCTTATTTGAGTACTTTTATCGAGGTATACGAACTTAAAATACTAAACACCTTTGAATTTGGGGAAGATGCTCAAGGGTTTACTTTGCAGCCCAAAGAACTGCTCGAATCTTCTAATGAAACTGCCAAAGAACTCTCTCTTATAGATGGTGTTATGATGATAGAAGTAGTGTATTGCAAACCTGACACAGAGAGTTAATCTTTTTATTTTTCTTTTTTATTTCAATGTTTTTGAGGAACCAATTGTTGGTTTCAAAGGTTGAGTGTCTTGTGGCAACTTTATCTTTGAACGGTTGCTTTTGTGTGCAATTACCAATTAATACAACCTTTTTATAAGTTTCTTCTTATCTTTGTGTATCCCTTTGTGAGCGTAGATGATGCTTACAAAAGCGGGTGATTTTTGTAAAAACATCATTGATAATTTAAAAAAACAAAAAACTATGTTGCGTTTGTTATATATTTTGGCAGTAGTATATGCCTTGGCTGCTTGTGGCGATGGTGCTCACACCACACACGATCACGATCATGCAGGCCATGACCACAGCCATGACCATGCAGGGCATGACCACGATCACGATCACGACCATGCAGGACACGATCATGGTTCGGCAGATACTGAAGCTGTAAAATGGGGAAATGAGGTAGATCCTCAAGGAGCTATGAGTGCAGCTATGACAATTGCCAAAATCGAAAGTGGAGAAGGAACAGTAGAGTATGATTTGGGGGAGGATATGAAAGTACAAGCTGTACCTGCCAAGGTAGAAGCCAAAGTAGCTGAAGTATGTCAAGCAGCAGGTTGTTGGTTGACGGTACAAACGGAAGATGGAACAGAATTGTTTGTAGATACCAAACACAAGTTCTTATTCCCCAAAGATATTGTTGGCAAAACTGTGGTTATTGACGGCAATGCTTACAAATCTGTACAAACAGTAGAAGAATTGCGCCACTTTGCAGAAGATGCAGGCAAATCCGCTGAGGAAATTGCAGCCATTACAGAGCCAAAATCTAACTACACCTTGATTGCAGATGGTGTAGTTTTGAAATAATTCAGCTGTTGCGCCTAGTTGAAAGAGAAAAATTCTTAAAAAAAAGTGCAAACTATTTGCAAAGTCTAAGAATTAAATTATATTTGCAACCGCTTTGAACAAATACTATTCAAGCCGTCGGTAGATTCCGTAGCTCAGTTGGTAGAGCATTTGACTTTTAATCAAAGGGTCCTGGGTTCGAATCCCAGCGGGATCACATTTAAACAATCACAATTTTATTGTGATACCAAAACTAAAAAGATGGCTTAATTTATTCAAAGCACGGTAGATTCCGTAGCTCAGTTGGTAGAGCATTTGACTTTTAATCAAAGGGTCCTGGGTTCGAATCCCAGCGGGATCACACTCCAGCTTTCTTCCACCATATTGGGAGAAAGCTTTTTTTATTTATCCATTTGCCCTCTGGCGGGCTATGTTTTAAGAGTAGGTTAAAAGTTGACAAGAGCAGTAGCGTTCATTTTTTGAATTATTTTAACAAATTGAGTTGATGTTCCTTCAACAACATTTTTATACAAAAACCTAATAACGACTCTGTTAAGACCATTTTTTGTCAAAAAAAGAACAGATAGGGATTCAAAAAAAAGAGTGTCATAATTTTGTTATGGCTATATTGTTATTTCCTGTCAAAACACGTTATCTTTGTCAAAAGTAATTCTGACCTATCAATTGAGGTATAATACTTGCTTTTAGTTAGTTGGTTTATAATAGACAATCCAAATATTATTGAAGCAAATCCATTAAATAGCCTCTAGTGGATAAAAAATTCAATGGGATGAATGGAAGCCCAAATTACTATACATAACCAACATAGGACTAGAATTATCAAAATCACTTCGTCTAACAACAAAGTTACCTAATCGATGAAATTACATCTATATCTAATCACACTTCTGTTTTTGGCATCTACATTAACGGTTTCGGCCCAATCAGCAGATGCTTTAATCAATAAGGCAAATAAAAAAGCTAGAGATCTGGAGTTTCAAGAAGCTATTTCTCTGTATGAACAGGCACTCAAGAAAGAAATGAAACCAGCAGCACTATTTGCATTGCCCGATTTGTATCGCAAAGTAGGTAATTACTTTCAGGCAGGACAGTGGTATGCCAAAGCTGCACAGCATCCAGAAGCCCCCGCAGATATTTTCTACTATTATGGCTTGTCACTTATTGCCAATGATAAGTTTGAAGAGGCAGAGTCTCAATTTAGAAAGTTTAGAGAAATGGAAACGGCACAATTGCGTGGTCACAATATGATGATTGCGGTGCAACCTAGTGTACACAAGGATTTTCTTAATGCTGGAGCTTTGTATGATATAGAGCCAGTGAAGGAAATGAATACACCTTATGATGATATAGGGGTTTCTTTTTATGATGATGGAGTCATCTTTAGTTCGGATAGAGATACCACCAAAATCACATCTCACAGAGGAGCTTGGTTGTACAGACCTTATATTCAGTCGTACTTTATGACTGCCGAAATGAAAGACAAGGACACCAAAGAATGGCAATATGGTATGCCTACTTTGTTTGGTGATGATTTGAATATGAATTACCACGATGGGCCTGTTCGTTTTGATGGTAATTATCAAACGGCTTATTACACCGTATTTGGCACCAATGATAAAAAATCAAACAAGCGTGCAAGTACCTTGAATATGCGTATTGCGATGAGCAAGCGTGTGGGCGAACAATGGACAAAGCCCAATACCAAACTTCGCCTCAATAGCCCCGAGTACTCGGTTATTCACCCCACAGTAACCCCTGATGGCGACAAGATGTTTTTTGCTTCGGATATTGCTGGTGGTTTTGGTGGTTTTGATATTTATGTGAGTTATAATGAAGGTGGAGAGTGGTCTAAACCTATTAACTTGGGCCCAGAAATCAACACAGAAGGAGACGAAGTTTATCCATTTTTTGGTAGAGATGAGAATTTGTATTTTTCTTCGGATGGACAAGCAGGCATAGGTGGTTTTGATATTTATTACTCTACTTCCAATGCTGGACGCTGGTCACCTGTTACCAATATGGGCGCACCCATCAATTCTAACAAGGATGATGTAGCTTATGTAGCCGACTCTTCAGGAACGTATGGTTATCTATCTTCTAATCGTGTTCCAGACAGAAAAATGGATATTTATTACTTCAAGCGTGTAGCTTTAGAGTCAGAGATTTTGGTGTTTGATAAAGCTACTGGCCGAGGCATTGAAGGCGTAAAAGTAGAGAGTGAGTGTTTGCCCAAGAACAAAGAATGGGTAACTAATATTGATGGGCGTATTTTTGTACCCTTGCCATTGGAGCGCAGTTGTAAGCTGATGTTGAGTGCAGAGCAATTCTCAGAGACTGAAAAAGACATTTCTACTTCGGGTTATGTTCCGGGTTCAGAATTGTTTATTAATATTCCGTTACAACTCAAAGAGGCTAAATTTGAAGCACGAGGTCGTGTAATGGATGCCACTTCTGGTGAGCCTCTAGTGGATGCAACCATCACCCTAATTAGTGGTTGTGGTGCCGAAAAAGTAACCGTGCCTATTTCTTATGATGGAACCTATGTGGCACCCTTGTCCAAAAACTGCTCTTATGTATTAAAAATTGAGCGCGATGGCTTTTTTACACATACACAGACTTTTTCTACTACAGGTTTGCGTTTGTCTCGAACATTCAAAAAAGATGTGCGAATGCCACGAGCAGCAGGTACGTTCTAAGCTAAAAAATTACAGTATTTTGATAATAACAAAAGTCATCCTGAATAGACCACAGGATGACTTTTGTATTGAAGTTGTTTAAAAATGGAATTGTGCTGATAATGAGTACTAATTTTGTTCTAATCAAGGCGAAAATTTAGCTCATAGCAGCGCTATGGGGTCAATTTTTAACGATGAGTAGGGCAAAATTAGCTTTCATTAGCAGTATTAGGCTAAATTTAAACAACTTCATTACTCCAAGTTGCTTTTATTCATGCTTCTAAACAAAGTTTTATTGACCTTTTCTATTATTATGCAGCGACTTATTTTTTCCTTCTGTTTCTTGCTCACTTTTGTTTCAGCCATAGAGGCACAACATGCAGAGGTAGCACAAGCCAATACCTATTTTAAGTCTTTTCTGTTCAAAGAAGCAATACCCCTCTATGAAACGGCCCTGCAAAAAGATCCCTATTTGGGGGATGCTATGGTCAATTTGGCCAAATGTTACTATTATACCAACAAACCCAAGGAAGCTGCAATTTGGTATGCTCGAATCTTGCGTTATGATGGTTACAAGCAATATGCCTTTGAATATGGCCAAGCGCTCAAAATGAACCAACAGTACAGCGAGGCCAAACGTTGGTTTAGAGAATCTGTACGCAACAATTCCACTCGTGGCACCCATTACGCCAATTCTTGTGATTTTGCATTAGAAGCAAATCCATTGGATGAGGTTTACACCGTAGAAGCACTGCCAGCACTTAATTCTAAGAGTGCAGATTTTGCACCTACATTTTATAATGATAAACTGATTTTTGCTTCTTCTCGCTCTATAGCTGTTACTAAGAATGGTGAAGTAGCTTGGACGAATGATGCTTTTAATCAGCATTATTTAGGAGAATCCAATACTCAAAAAGAATTAATAGGAGCGAATGTATTGCGCTCTTATGTGGGCAATGACATCAATGATGCGCCCATGAGTTATGCGCCCAATAGAGATGTAGTAGTGATTACTTCCAATAACTTTATGGATGGTATTCGCCATATAGATGGCAGTGGTTTGATGATGGATATGTATCTCTACGAAACCAAATCTATGAAGGAATGGGATGTGAATAGCCAACAATTTTTCCCTTTTAATGCCAATGTAGATACCAAACAACCGTTCTCAACGGGGCATCCTTGTTTGGCAGATAACGGAGCGACTTTATATTTTTGTTCCAATCGTCCGGGTGGCTATGGCGGATATGATATTTACAAGAGTAGACGTACTGCCAATGGCTGGAGTGTCCCCGAAAATTTAGGGCATCCCATTA
>CAYULH010000005.1:71359-81824 GCA_964445645.1 uncultured Aureispira sp.
GGCAATGAAATGTCGCCCTATGTGGATGGCAATGGGCAACTGTACTTTGCTTCTGATTGGCACCACGGATATGGAGGAATGGATTTGTTTATGTCTACCAAGACCGCTTATGGTTGGGGAGCGGTTCAGAATATGGGCAGAAAAGTCAATTCACCAGCAGATGATATGTATTTGGTTTTTGATGCAGCAGGCAAAGTAGGTTATTTTTGCTCCAATAGGGTAGGAGGACGTGGACATGAGGACATTTACCAAGTGCGCCAAAAACGTGCCTTGCCCCAACGTCAGGCATTAGCTCTAGCCGTAGGAACAAAATTTATCTTGGGCGATCGTTTTTTCCGACCGGGAGATGGCAATTTGTACAATACGAGTGATCGCCAATTGTACGACCTTTTGCAGCGATTGGTAGATAATCCCACTATGGTGATACAAATTAATGGTTATACCGATGCAGTGGGTTCGGCGAGTAGCAATTTGGCGTTGTCTAAGGAGCGTGCTTCTGCTCTAGCCAGTTTTTTGGTGCAGCGTGGCATCAATAGTACTCGCATCAAAGTAGCGGGGTATGGAGAGAGTTTTTTGGTCAATAATTGTGGGGATAATAGTCGTTGTTCGGCAGAAGAACTTGCTCAAAATCGCCGTTTGGAGGTAGTAGTAGTTGGTACTTATATCAATGATGTAATGAATATTAGCTATGATGGTGCGCCTGCTCCCAATGCCGATAAAATTGCACAGCAAGCTGTTGCTAGGAGTGTATCGACCAAACGCAGCTCAAGCAGTTCTTCTTCCAGAGGATCGAGTAGCAGTTACAAAAAAACAGAGCGCAAGGATCATTATGCTATTGGGGATAAAATTGAAGTGGCAAGCGTCTTTTATGAGCATGGAAAATCGAGTATCGACCACAAAAAATCACCGGGACTAAAGGAGTTATTGGATATTCTCACAGAACACAAACATGTAGTTATTGAAATTGGAGCGCATACCGATGCTAGTGGGTCGGCCAAATACAACCGAGAATTGTCCGAAAAACGCGCCATAGCAGTCAAAAAATACTTGGAGAAAAAAGGCATTCCCTCTAGTCGTTTGGTGGCAAGAGGCTATGGCGAATCTCAATTGCTCAATGGCTGCAAAGATGGGGTGCGTTGTTCTAAAGAGGAACATGCACTCAATCGCCGAACAGAATTTAAAATTATTGGGCAAAAAGGCTTTAAGGTAGGCGATATTATCAAAGTAGACAACATCAACTATGAGCTAAATAAAGCAAAATTGGATATGGCCAATTCTCGTGGCCTAACAGAAGTCATACAATTGCTCAAGGACAATCAAATCAGTGTAGAAATTCGCTCGCATACCGATTCCAGAGGTTCTTCTAGTTATAATACAGAACTATCGGAGAAACGAGCCAAGGCGGTTTATGAGTATTTGGTTAAGAATGGAGTAAACAAGCATCGTCTCAAGTACAAGGGCTATGGGGAGTCCAAACTGCTCAATAAATGCAAGGATGGGGTGCGTTGTTCTAACAGTGAACATGCCGAAAATAGACGTACCGATTTTCGTGTGATTGGCTTGCGCTAAAGAATGAAGATAAGCTAGATGATAATTCTTAAAACAATTATCATCTAGCCTAAACCTAAAATCCCTAATTCTGCTGCAAATTATCAGGCACCCGAATTTTATCCACAATACCAATCACCTTGCCCTGCTGATTTCTAAGCGTAAAATCAACCCGACGATTGTATTGCCGCCCTACAGTAGCATCTTGACCATCCGAATAATTATTGATGGCAATGGGGTCATTTTCTCCATAGGTCTTTTCGGCAATTCTATGAGCAGCAATGCCCTGCTTAACCAAGTATTTCTTGGCAGCAGCCGTTCTATTTTTTGCCAATTGGGTATTGTACGCTTGGCTTCCCTTGGCATCTGTGTGGCCGTTGAGATCGACGGTACAGGTGGGTTGTTGGCGCATTACAATAGCCAGCCGATTAAGTTCCTCCTTGGCATCTTCTCGCAAGAAATAACGATCAAAATCAAAGAAAATACAGCGCAAATTGGTGATGTTGGCCGTAATTTGTTTTTTAGGAACAAAAGGCGCAATGGTGTTGCCCGTGGCCTTGGGGGCCACATATTGGCAAGTCACATCACATTGGGAGCGCAGGGTTTCAAAATTGATGACTCGTGCATTGACAAAACCAGCCTTGAGTGCTTTTTTTTGCTTGTTTTGTGCGTCTTCCAAATCTTTGGCATCTAAATAGTAACGATAAATATAATTGCCATCTAATGTCTCGTACACGCCTGCCATATCCTTGAAATGTCCATTGTCTACAGGTTCGGCAAAAGCCGCTACTTCTACGGCATAATTACTTTTTTGTGCATAAAGCAGATTGCCTAAAGCAACTATAACTATTATTAAAGCAGTTTTTAACATAGGTATTGTTTTATAGAGGTTTTAGTTGAGAATGCTCTTTATTTTGATCCAAATTTTTCCTCATAGAGTGCTTTGAGTGCCAGCATTTCATCTCTGTGTTCGGCAGCCGTTAAGAAATCCATATCTTTGGAAGCACTCTTCATTTTCTTTTTAGATTGTTCAATGGCCTTGCCCAATTGCTCTTGGGTCATGTACTGCACTACAGGGTCGGCAGCAAGATTATTGGCAGCATCATCGGATTGGAGATAACTTTTGTTATTACCAACAATAGTTTGCTGCATAATCTCCTCTTTTGATTTGCTAACCGTTGTAGGCGTAATGCCATGCTTTTTGTTGTAATCCATTTGGATTTGTCGGCGGCGACTGGTTTCGTCAATGGTTGCTTGCATAGAGCGGGTGATTTTGTCGGCATACATAATCACACGGCCATTGGAATTACGAGCAGCCCGCCCTGCTGTTTGCGTAAGCGAACGCTCATTTCTAAGAAAACCCTCCTTGTCGGCATCCAATATGGCAACCAAGGCCACTTCGGGCAAATCGAGTCCCTCTCTTAGTAAGTTAATTCCAATAAGCACATCATAAACACCTAAACGCAAATCACGTAAAATTTCTACTCGCTCCAAGGTGTCAATATCAGAGTGAATATACTGACACTTGATATTGAGGCGCGAGAGATATTTAGATAATTCTTCGGAACTGCGCTTGGTGATGGTGGTAATGAGCACACGCTCATCGTTTTTGATACAGTTATCAATTTCCTCTAGCAAATCATCAATTTGGTTGATGCTTGGGCGCACATCAATCTTGGGGTCTAATAATCCTGTTGGACGGATAATTTGCTCTACAATAGCCCCTTCGGTTTGTTGCAATTCATAATCGGCAGGGGTAGCACTCACATAGAGTACTTGATTGATTAAGCCTTCGAACTCATTGAAGTTGAGTGGGCGGTTATCATAAGCAGAGGGCAGACGGAAGCCGTGTTCTACCAAGGTGGTGGTTCTGGCACGGTCGCCTCCGTACATGGCTCTAAATTGTGGCAGTGTAACATGGCTCTCATCAATAATCATGAGGTAGTCATCGGGGAAATAATCCAACAAACAGAAGGGCCGAGCACCAGGTTGTCTGCCATCAAAAAAACGAGAGTAATTCTCAATACCCGAACAATAGCCCAATTGGCGCATCATTTCCAAATCCAAGGTTACACGTTCTTGGATGCGTTGCCCCTCTTCATACTTGTGTTCATCATTAAAAAACTCAATTTGCTCATGCAGCTCATCCTCAATATCTCTGATAATGTCTTTCATTTTATCCTTCTGTGCCACATAGAGATTGGCTGGAAAAATGGCAATGGCATCGAGCTTTTCAATGCTTTTGCCCGAAGAAATTTCAATGCGTTCAATTTCTTCAATCTCATCGCCCCAAAATGTAATTCTATAGCCATCCTCTGTATACGGCAAGTTAATATCTACCGAATCGCCTGTTACCCGAAAGGTACCTCTTGTAAATTCCAATTCTGTTCTGGAATACAAACTATCCACCAACATGTAGAGCAGTTGGTTTCTGCCGAGTTTTTGCCATGTTTTTAGCCGAATAACACTATTTTTATAATCCTCAGGATTGCCCAAACCATAAATACAAGAAACAGAAGCTACTACAATAATATCACGTCTGCCAGAGAGCAATTGGGAGGTGGTTCTAAGACGCAATTTGTCAATCTCCTCATTAATAGCCAAATCTTTCTCAATGTAGGTATTGGTTGCCACTACATAAGCCTCGGGCTGATAATAATCATAATAAGAAACAAAATACTCCACAGCATTGTCAGGAAAAAACTGCTTAAATTCTCCATACAGTTGTGCTGTTAGGGTTTTGTTGTGCGAGAGAATAATGGTTGGTCGTTGTGTTTGTGCAATAACATTGGCCATGGTAAAGGTTTTACCAGAGCCTGTTACCCCTAGCAAACACTGGGCACCTTCATTGGCTTCAATTCCTTCTACTAATTTATCAATAGCTTGTGGTTGATCGCCTGTGGGTTGAAACGAAGAATGTAATTGAAATTTCATCTGCTGTTGTTTGGTACTCGGTTCGTATAAAACTAAATCAGAATAAGTCTGTCACAAAAATAAAAAATGCCTTTCTATTTAAGAAAGGCATTTTCAATTCTTTAATAAGAATTTAAATTCAATTATTTGTCTGCTACTAAAGTTGCTTTAGTGTTTGGAGCAACAGCAGCACTAGATTTTTCTTCCATTGCAGCTTTAGACTTTGTGCAAGTTTTGCCAGCAGCTTTAGATTTGCAACAAGCTTTGGTGTTGGTAGGAGCAGCTGTTTTGCTTACAGTGGTAGCTTTAGCACCTTGAGCAGATTTAGAGCAGGCTTTGCCGGCTACACTTTTAGAACAAGCTTTGCCATTAGCAGCTTTTGATTTGCAGCAAGCTTTGGTAGTAGTAGCGGTGCTTACAGTAGAAGCCGTAGCCGCTTTAGATTTTGTGCAAGTTTTGGTAGGTGTGTTGGCAGCAGCAGCTTTGGCAGCAGCGTGTGGACAACCTTGAGCAGAAGCTGTTCCAATAGCAGCAAAAGCAAACATTACAAAAATCAAAAATAAATTTTTCATAGTTTATTGAATTAAATGTTTTTAATAATTAATAAGGTAAAGCCTATAGAAACACAACGCTGACCTCATAAATTTTTAACCTTTCTGACAAAAATGCCAAAACATCTAAATGTTATTAACACAAATTACTACAATTCTAATGATAATACAAATTTAGCAAGCTGTTAACAAAAGAATAAGACAGAGTATTGACGTTATTGGATTGTTTGGAGGTGTAATTTCGGGTTATCGTTTTGGCGGTTTGTAATACATCAAAAACTGTTGTGGATCGGTCTCTTTGAGCATTTTTTGCAATATTTCTATATCTATGGCACGGGCATCGGCATTGGGTTGTGTTTTTTTGTATTCCTTACGCATGGCATCCATATAGGATTGTATCATTCTAAAACCGAGCCAAGAACCACTATTACCCGGTAAATCCAACTGTGGTTTGAATGGCCCTTTGGTAATAAATTTATTGATTTTCTTCGTTTCGCTTTCGTACATCAATTCTTCATTGCTCAAGTATTCGTACAGATTGAGTTCTCCTTTGGTCATGTAGGCCATTTGGAAGCTAGAAAAACCAAATTTGAGGCTGTCTGCTACGGTAGGCAGAAGAATATCAGACAAATAAAAAACCTTGCCATTGTAAAGCATTAAATCCAGCAAATGCGTGCCACCTTGTTCCCCATAAATCATCAAGAGGTTTTGGGCTACGGCATCAGCCGCCTTGGCTACTAAATGTTCTTTGGTGCAAGTGCGTTGATCGTATTGGGGGATTTTGAGAAAGGTATAAGGGGCATAGCCCTCCCCCAAGGCCATATCTAAGGGCAGTCCAACAAAACCCGATTCCAATACAGCTAGGCGGTCGCCATGATAATCGCACAAATAGGTGTAAGCATTGTTGAGGGGCGGTTGTTCGGGGAAATAATAGCTGTAATGCGTGGCTAGTTCTTTTAATTGTGTTTTTATTGTTGTCAAGCTATCAAAAACCTGTTGAATGGTATCATATGTGTAGCGAGTATCGGGGTGCCGCAAAAATCCTTGCACACGGTTTAGGCCCATTGGATTGTTCGCCGAAGCATTGAGAAAAGCTTGCAAGTAGCCCGTTGTAAAATCGGGATAACGCTCTTGAAGGGCTTTTAAGCTAGGTTCCAATTGAGCAGTATCTAGTTTAAAAAATAATTGGTCAAAGCGAACCAATTCTATGTCTGCTGTAATTCCTTCTGTATTAGGAAGATATTGTTGTTCTACAATAGTGGATTCACAGGAGAAAAATAGCCCAGAAAGAAAGCTTAATATAAAAAAAGCATTCATTATTTTGGGTGTCTGCATATTGTTTATGATTTTGTTTTGTCAAAATATATATTCTATCGCAATTGAGGGTATGAAAATAACTCAAATACCAAGGCAACAAGATAAGCAAAAGGAGTGTTGTGTTTTTACTTGTAATAAAAGTATGGTTATATTCCCTCAAAAAAGATCTATTTAATCATGGAGAAATGGTGATAACGAATGATGAATTTACACCGTCCCATTTCAAAACAAAAAGAATTCTTATGTTACGAAAAATTGCCATTATAACGATTGTATTAGCACAGGTAGTATGTGCCAAGGCTCAAGGGATTAAATTTGGGGTACATGCCGACCCTTATCTCTCTTTTCTAACCAGCAACTATTCCAATGTAGAAGCATCGGGAGTTAATTTTGGAGTGGCTCTAGGAGTCGAGGCAGCTTATGAATTTGATGCAACAGGCAACTATGCCTTAACGTTTGGGCTTGATTTTCAAGTCAACAATGGAGGCTCATTGCTCTACAAGTACGGAGGTGCTTTCTTGCCCAATACACAGTTTGATAACAGAATAGAGTTTAGAAACAACAACGATGATGTGCCTGCTAGTTCTACGGGTATTCCTATGCAAGCCTTTACCAAAGTGAATCACCGCATCAATTACATTGGTATTCCTGTAGGGTTAAAATTGAGAACCAATGAGCTAGGGGATAGCTACATGCGTGCTTTTTTCCATATTCCAGTGGTACAATTGATGGTGCCATTGACGGCAGGAGCCAAGATTTTTGCCCCTGATGCCAGTGCGCCAGGTTTTTTGGATGATAATAGTGCCGTTCGTTATGGAATTCCTCAAAGCACCGAATCGGTAACAGAGCGCAATACTTGGAGAGATGTTACGCCCTTTCAGTTGAGTGTAGGTGCTGGGGCAGGTGTCGAGATTGCGCCCAACTCGGATGGTGGTTTGCGTATTTATGCAGGTATTTATTACCACTATGGTATTATTGATATTACCAATGGATTTACGGGCCCCATTACCTTTTCATCTCCTGATAATCCTAATACTGTAATATCAGAAACACAAAGCAGAAATCCTGTTAATGCTCTAAATAATGTTGCCCTTCGTTTGGGGGTAGTATTCTAGTGCTGTTGTAGTTTTTTCTTGATGAAGTAGGTGTACCATGCTGTTGGTACATCTACTTTTTATTTTAATGCCATAATTTCCTGTTCTGACACAAAAACAAAGCTTCGTTCCTTTGCAGCATCATAATGCTCGGGATAGTCGCCAACTAGTAGATGTGTCGTAGCATCATTAATGGCGGCTTCAATATTCCAACCCTGATGTTTTAGTTGCGCCAGATGACTGCGTGTAGCAAAGGAGACTAAACCCAAAACGGCAATAAATGCTTTTTCTTTGACAAGGCTTATCGTTGTTGTTCTATTTTTAGTTAATAATTGAGTGCGTGCAAGATGGCGCACTTCGGCTTGTTCATGTTGTAAGCCATTTAATAATTCTACAGGAGTCAATTGTTTTAGCGCCTCCTTGTCTTTCCATTCTAATGCTAAAAACAATCTTTTTTCTTGTTCTGAGGCATTTAAGAGTCCGTGTTGTACCAAGGCTTCTAATTGCACCAATGCTTTGGGGGCATTATTGCCCACGCTCAGATAGGATAGGGCGGGCAGTTGTTTTAGCAATTGGGCTAGTGTGTCTATTTCCCAAGGATTGTCTTGAAGGTATAGCCGTTGCAAGTGCTGCAATTGGGCAAAACTCTGAGGCAGTGTTGTCAGCTTATTCTCACTCAAGTGCAAGCTTTCTAGGCTAGTTAGAGCCGACCAATCATCAGGCAGTACCGTCAAGTCATTATTATCCAAATTCAACTCTTCTAGCTGCCCCAATTGTAATACAGCAATAGGGACTTGCCCCAATTTAAAATCGCTCAAATCGAGTGTTGTGATGCCTGTATGTCTGCGCTGTAGCAAAAAGGGCAACCAGTATTCTTGGATTTCTGCATTTCCAAAACGCACCAAAAAATCTACAAAAGCTTGTTTTTGAACGCTACCCCAAGGAAGTTGGTGAATACCTAGTGCTAACTCTGTATAATCTACAACAGCATTTTCCTCTGTTAAAATTTCTTGTTGCAACAATTGATAAATGGGCAGGGAGGCTAAGGCAAACAAATTGCCTAGTTGGAGCAGATGAGGGGCATGGGTTTGAAGGAGCTGGGTGGCTTCTTGAGCCAGTGGTATTTTTTTTTCTTTTAAAAAACGTTGTTGCAACCAGTATCCCATTGTCGCTAATTTATCATCCCAGCCATTGCTTTTTAGCAGCTCAAAGGCCAATAGAACATTGTTCCAATCGGAGTGATAGGCCAATGTTTTGAGATGGATAATGTCAGAAGGTGTATAAGGCATAGAGCTTATGGAAAGATGCAACTATTCACAAAAAAAGGAGTTTATCAAGGAGGAAAAGGTATTCTTATACAGAAGTTGTTTAAAAAAAATCTCAATAGTCCCTTGGCAAGCCATTGAAATCCAAATACTTCAGCTACTTTTTGTCCCGTAGCTTCCAGCTACGAACCAAAAACCGAGCTTCGTCTTGGCTTCCAAGCACTTACCAATCATCCTACCAGATTTTTTAAACAACTTCACAAACAAGAGTACTTCAAAAATAACTAAAACTCTATAAACTGACAAAATAAACCAATTGAGGGAGGTGGTTTATAGTAGATTTTAGCAGGTTTATATTTCTACTATCTACGTTCATTTTTCCATTCTTACGAGCAAACTTATTATGAAAAACATCCTTGCAATACGCTTATTGTTATTGGCCAATTTTATTTCAGGAATAGCACAGGGAATTAGCATGATTTCCATCCCTGCCTATTTTGCTCAGAGTGGTCAGTCCAATTGGTTTAATATAGCCTATGCAATGATTACCATAGGGAGCTTATTTTGGTCCTTGTATGCTGGAACACTCATTGATAAGTACAACAGGAAGTATATTTTCTTGACACTGAATATTGTAAATGGTTTTGCTATTGGAACCATTGCTTTCTTGGAATACAATGGACTAGTGCCCACCCCAATATTGGCTGCCAGTGTTTTTGCACTTACATTTTGGAATTACAATTTGCATTATCCTTGCTTTTATGCTTTTATGCAAGAAATTAGCGAGCGAGAACATTACAACAAAATTGCTTCTTATATAGAGATACAGAGCCAGACGGCAACAGCTTTGGCAGGCACAACAGCGGCCTTGCTCATTGGTGGTGGCATTCGCACCGAGTGGTTTTCTTTGGTAATAGAGCCTTGGAGTTTGTACCAAATATTTGCGCTGGATGCCAGTACCTATTTTATTGCTTTGGCTATTATTTATAGTATTCAGTATGTACCTATGACCGAACGTACCGAGGAAAAAGGCTCTGTTTGGACACGCCTCCAAACGGGGTATCAATATCTGCGTGATCGGCCTTATATCTTTATATTTGGTGCGGTGACTCATGCTGTATTTATTGTGACCTTGCTGCATGTATTTAATTTGGCACCCTTGTATGTAGCACAAGTATTGGAAGAACCCTCGCAAGTATTTGCTATATCTGAATTGTTTTATGCTATGGGAGCCATTACTGCAGGTGTTGCCATTCACAAAATTTTTGAAGGCATGAGCTTTGCCAAAGCCATTATAATTATGATGTTTATTAGTGGCTTAGAAATGGTTGGCTTGATTACGATGCAGGCTATATGGTTTTTTTATGGAATTTCCTTGTTGTTGGGATTAACCAATGCTGGTATTCGAGTGATTCGGGTTTCTTACCTTTTTCAAGTATTGCCCAATCAGGTTATAGGGCGTGCCAATAGTATCTTTTTTATTACTAATGTATTGGCTAGAATTTTCTTTTTGAGCTTGTTCAGTCTTGCTTTCTTTCACCAATCGGGGCAAGTTATTTACGCCTTTCTTATTCTGAGTGGTTTTATTTTTATCAGTATGGGGATTCTCCTGTTCTTTTATCAGAAAATTGTAGCTGCGAGAGAGGGATAGGGTAGGGCTGTTAAGTTCTAGAAAATGCCTCTGAATATTGTTGGAAAAAATCCCGAAGGGATGGCATTATTGTAGTAATAATGCCTATAAGATGCCTTTAAATCCCGAAGGGATGTCATTATCACC